>SFFC01000183.1 GCA_004556985.1 Clostridiales bacterium
TACGGCCCCGCACTGGAGCTGGGCTACACGACGGCCTCCGTGCTGCTGGATGAAAAGACGGACTTCGGCGGCTATACCCCGCGCAACGCGGGCGACCGCTACTATGGCCGCGTGACCATCCGCACGGCGCTGCGCAATTCTCTCAACACCACGGCTGTGCGCCTGCTGGAGGAAATCGGCATCGAGAACGGGATCAAGTACTTAAACCGCATGGGCATCCCCACCGAGGACAGCGACAGAAACCTCTCCCTCGCCCTCGGCTCGATGACCTACGGCGTGACCCCGGCGGAGCTTGCGGCGGCATACGTGCCCTACGCCAACGGCGGCGTATACCGCGCGCCCTACTGCGTGGAAAGCATCGTCTCCGCCGACGGGCATGTGGTCTTTGAGCGCGAAGACAGCGGCAGGCGCGTCATCTCCGAGCAGAACGCCTACCTGATGACCTCGCTTCTGCAGTCCGTCGTCTCCAGCGGCACGGGCACGCGCCTGCTTTCGGCGGGTACGCCCGTGGCGGGCAAGACGGGCACGGTCTCCATGACCGGCGGCAACCGCGACATCTGGATGGCGGCCTACACGCCGGAGCTGTCCGTTGCGGTGTGGATGGGCTTTGACCAGACCGACGCCAGCCATAAAATCCCCAACGGCGTCACCGGTGGCAAGAACACGGCCTCGCTGGCGGCCTCCTTCCTCAAGCAGGTCTACGCGGACAGGGACAAGCCGGAGTTCACCGTCCCGGACGGCATCGTCTGGCTGACCATCGACAAGCAGGCGCTCATCACGCGCGGCTCCGTCGTGCTCGCCAGCGACTCCACGCCCAAGGACTACCGGCTCAGCGAGGTCTTCGCCGCGTCGAACCGCCCATACGCGGTGTCCGACCTGTGGAATGCGCCCGCCGCGCCCTCCTCCTTCACCGTCGCGCACGACGCGGGCGGCTATCCCGAGCTGCACTTCAGAACCGCATCCAGCGCGCGCTACCGCATCCAGCGCGACGCGGTCGGCGAGTCGGTCATCCTCACGGAGATCGTCGCGGGTGCGGGACAGAACCTGACGTACAGCGACTACTCCGCCCAGCCCGGCGTGCTCTATACCTACCGCATCATCCCGATTCACGAGGAGCTGCTCAGGCAGGGCGTGTGGCTGGAGGGCAAGCAGGCCGTGCAGCTGGCGCAGGTGGCCTCCTCCTCGCCCGGCGGCTGGCTGGCGGGGCTTCGCAGCCTGCTGCCCGCATGGAGCGCAGGCGGGAACTGAAAAAGCGCGCCGCGCGGCAGGGCTGAGCCTGTCAGCGCGGCGCGCCTGCTTTCAGGACGCCTTATGCTTTGTCGATTTCCGCGAGCGTCCTTTCAATCAGCTCCGGCGTGACGTAGTTGAGCGGCGAGAATGCGCCCGCGGCGGAGATCTTCAGCCGCTCGCGCGCCTTTTCCATGTCGCCTGCGTCGATGTCGTAGAGCGCGAGGAAGTAGTTGGTGTCAATCGCCCTGGGCTTGAGGGCGATGGCCTTGTCAAAGTAGGGGCGGGCAGCCTCCTTGTCGTGAAGCAGGCGGTAATACGTCTGCCCCATGTTGTCAAGGAAGACTGGGTCGCTGTCGTCGTACTCGAGCGCCTCGCGGTTGAAGTCGAGCGCGGCCTGCGCGTCCCCCTGCTCGATCTTCAGGTAGCCGATGATGCTGTACATCGTGCCGTTTTTGAGGTGGCGGAACTCGTCCTCCAGAATCTCCATCGCGTGGTCGAGGTGCCCCTTCTGCCAGAGGATGATGGCGTAATTGACGTGGATGTCCGCTCTGTCCTTTGGCTGCAGGCCCGGCAGCTTCTCCATCTTCTTGAGCACCTCGAGCGCTTTGTCAAACTGCCGCCTGCGGATGAGCAGCACGCAGTAGCCGCGAAGCAGCCGCGGCTGATCCATGCCCTTGTCGTACGCCTGCGCGTAAAGCTCCAGCGCCTTGTCAAACTCGCCCTTGCTGTGCGCCGTCAGCGCCTTGTTCCCGGTCATATTGGCGAAAAAGCTCATGATGATCTCCTCCCTGTATCAATCAGCCAGCCTGCGCTGAAGCCGCCTGATCCGCCTGATGATGTCCTCCGTCTGCGCGCCGCCGTCCCCGGTCACGGGCGCTGCGTTGAGCGCACAGGTCAGCGCACCCCTGGCGCAGGCAAGCGCCCGCTGTGCGTCGCGCTCCACATGCTCGTAGTACTTGGCCAGCGCGATGTACGGCTGCGGGCCGCCCTCGCCCCGGGCGATCATCGTCTGCCAGAGCGCGACGGCCTCGCCCCACGCCCTCTCCTGCCGGTAGCTGTCCGCCAGACGCATCCGCGCCTGCGGGCCCAGCGTGCCGCAGCCGAGAATCCTCATGCACGCGCGGCCCTGCTGCGTCCGCCCTGCGCGCAGCAGCGTGCAGCCCACGCTGTATAGATCCTCCTCAT
>SFFC01000063.1 GCA_004556985.1 Clostridiales bacterium
ATTCAAAGTTGGTGACATAGCATGACATAGTGGTTTGGGCGCGACATAGGAATGACATAAAGGAGGGATGAAATTAAGCCCAAACCAGCAGCGCAATGGCAGAGCAATACAAAAGAGGGAACCACCCTTTTCAGAGTGATTCCCTTGAAAACCCTTGATTTTGCTGGATTTCTTACTTGCCGAAGTAGCGCTTCAGCAGACCCTCGAACGCCTTGCCGTGGCGGGCCTCGTCGCGGGCCATCTCATGCACGGTGTCATGGATCGCGTCGAGGTTGAGCGCCTTCGCCTTCTTGGCGAGCTCGAACTTGCCGGCGGTCGCGCCATTCTCGGCGTCCACGCGCATCTCGAGGTTCTTCTTGGTGGAGTCGGTCACGACCTCGCCGAGCAGCTCAGCGAACTTCGCGGCATGCTCCGCCTCTTCGTAAGCGGCCTTCTCCCAGTAGAGGCCGATCTCCGGATAGCCCTCGCGGTGCGCGACGCGCGCCATGGCCAGGTACATGCCGACCTCGGAGCACTCGCCCGCGAAATTCTCGCGCAGGCCGTCGATGATCTCCTGCGGCGCATCCTTCGCGACGCCGACGACGTGCTCAGCAGCCCAGGTCTTCTCGCCCGCCTGCTCGGTGAACTTGGAGCCGGGGACGCCGCACAGCGGGCACTTCTCGGGGGGCGTGTCGCCTTCATGCACATAGCCGCAAACCGGGCAAACCCATTTCTTCATACTTTGTTTCCTCCCTGAATTGAAATCTATGGAAATCCTTCCTTCGGGCCGCACTTTGGCCCGACCGGGGATTTTCATGCTGTGAATCGAGTCCCGCCTCAGGAGGCGGACTCCTGCCGACTTTGGGCACGGCAGGACTGGCAGATGCCATGCGCCGTGACCTCGGACCAGCTGACCTGATGACCGCAGCACTTCGCCGCCTCCCCGATCATGCCGGAGAAGTCCGCCGCGACGTCGTACACCCGCCCGCACTGCCTGCACACGAAGTGCATGTGCTCCTTGCGGACGTATTCGTACAGCGCGCTCTTCTTGCCCACCGAGAGCTTGCGCACGAGGCCCAGCTCCGTCAGATGCTCCAGCGCGCGGTAGACCGTCGCCATGCCGATGCCATTCAGGCTGCCGAGAATCTCCTCTGCCGTCAGATGGCAGCGCCGCTCGCAGAGCACGCCCAGCACCAGATTGGCCTGCGGGCTGATCTTGTCCCTCATGCGCTGCCGCCTCCGTTTCTGAGATTCTTTATCATGATTCTACACGAATGTTTCGTCTTTGTCAAGGACTTTTTTAAAGAAAATGAGAATGATTTTCACATCCCAATGTACAGGGACATCTTTTCCATCAGAAAAGGGGCGAACCCGAAGGCCCGCCCCTGAAGGGATGGATCAGTCGATGTAGGTGACGGTCACGGACGCGTCCACAGTCGGCTGCACATCGATCGCGTCGGAGACGACGAGCTCGCCGGAGCGGATCGCCTCGAGCACAGCCTTGTACTCGTCCTGCGTGAAGGTCTTGAAGCACCAGCTGGCCTCGGCAGTCGGCAGGCCGACGTAGTCGCCCATCTGGAGGTTCAACGTCTCGACCTTGCCGCCGATGTCGGCCCAGTTGCCGTCAAACGCCTTGCCCAGCGCGGTCTCGGTCGCGGCCTGCAGACCCTTCATGGCGGAGGTCACGAACGGGTTGTAGCCATAATCCGCGACGCAGGCCTCGCCGACCGGATGCTGGTCGACGTCCACGCCGATGACATAGCCCTTGTGGGCCACGGCCGCCTCAACCGCGGAGGTGTAGATGCCGCCACCGCAGGCGAAGACGATCTCGGTGCCCTCGGCATACCAGCCCTCCATCTTGGCGGTGATGTTGGCATCGCCGAAGAACTGGCCGCCGTAGGTGTACTTGATCTCGATCGGGGTGCCGAGCTCAACCGCCGCAGCGTTCGCGCCCTGCACGAAGCCGTAGCCGTAGCGCTGCACGGCCGGAACCGCCATGCCGCCCAGGAAGCCGAGCTTGGTGAAGCCGTCCTTCACAGCCGCGTAGCCCGCGACATAGCCGGCCTGCTCCTCGCCGAAGACGGCGCAGTAGAGGTTCTCGAGCGCGTCGGTGTTCAGATCGCCGGCGGAAACGTCAATGGCGATGAACTTGACGTCCGGGTAGGTGGACTGCGCCGTGGCAGCCGCCTCGCCGAAGAGGAAGCCCGGCATGACGATCGCGCGCGCACCGTCCTTGACCGCCTGATCGATCGAGGCGAGACGCTCGTCGGTGCTGTCCGCCGCCGGCTGATAGTACTGGTACTTGAGGTTGTTCGCCTTCGCGTAGGCTTCAACGCCCTGCCAGCAGGCCTGGTTGAAGGACTCGTCGTCGATGGTGCCCACGTCCGTAACCAGCGCGACATCGGTCACCGCCTCGGGCTTCTGCGTTTTCTTGAAGACCACGACGCCCGCCACGACAGCGATGATCACCACGACGATGATCACGGCCCAGAGAATCTTCTTGTTCTTCACAATGATACCCTCCTCAGAATGTACTTTTGCGCCCATGGCGCTATGCATCTTGTATTATAGCATTGAAAGCATGGTTTTGCAAACCCTGGTTTCTGTGCCGGAGCACAACCTTTTGACGGTTCAGTCAGGAGCGCCTACGTCATTCCTCGCGGATGCCCGTGAAGCCCTCGCCCAGCGCCTCGTGCACGTCGCAGACGGTCACAAACGCGCACGGATCGACCTCTGCGACGATCTTTTTGAGCCTCGCCGCCTCGAGCCTGGAGACGACGCACAGCAGCGTGCCGATCGGCTGCCCGGAATACGTGCCGCGCGCCGAGATCTGCGTGCAGCCGCGGTCGAGCTCCCTGTGAATCCGCACGATGATGGACTCCGGCGCGGAGGTGATGATCGTGAACTGCATCGCCGTATTGAAGCCCTTGATGATAAAATCCATCGCCATCGAGGAGATATACAGCGAGATCAGCGCATAAAAGCCGGAGGCGATGCCGAAGACCATCGCCGCGACCACGACGACCGACGCGTCGATGGCAAGGAGGATGGTCGGAATCGTGAGGAAGCTCAGGTGCTGGTGCAGGATTTTGGCCGCCATGTCGGTGCCGCCCGTCGTCGCGCCCGCGCGCACGACAAAGCCCAGCCCCACGCCCGCGACCACGCCGCCGAAGACGGAGGCAAGCAGCTCGTCGCCCGTCAGATCGACCTGCGGGAGCATGTCGATGAACAGCGAGAGGAGCATCATCGCGATGAACGAGCGCACGGCAAAGCGCCAGCCGACCGAGCGGAAGCCAATCATGAACAGCGGCAGGTTGAGCAGGAAGCTCAGTAGGCCGACGCCCAGCGGCACGACGCTGGCGATGATCGTCGCGATACCCGTCACGCCGCCCGGCGCGATGTCGTAGGGCAGGAAAAAGCTGGTGAAGGCCACCGCCGTCAGCAGCGTGCCCAGCACGATAAGCGCGTAGTCCTTGGCCAGCTGCGCGCCCTCCTTCTTGAAATTGATCTCCTTGATGATGCTCATATCCTTATGTTCTCCTCCGTTTTGTCGTTCATACCGGAAAGCGGACAGCCCGCGCCGCCCGCCTCCGTCTTGTTTATTCCCGGCGGATCCCCATCGCCGCCAGCAGCGCCTCGTCCACGCGCGCCATCGCAAGCCCGGCGATACGCCCGGCGCGACCCTTGAGCCGCTTTTTTTCGATCGTGCGAATCTGCTCGCAGAGCACGAGCGAATCGCTTTTGAGCCCGCTGTCCCGCGCGCTGACCCACACATGCGTCGGCAGATCGTTCTTGCCGAGCCTGGAGGTCATCGCCGCGCAGATCACCGTCGGGGAAAACCGGTTTCCCCGATCGTTTTGCACGATCACCACGGGGCGGATGCCGCCCTGTTCGCTGCCGACGACGGGGTTCAGATCCGCGATAAAGATATCTCCGCGCTGAACCTCCATGATTTCACAACCTGTTGGCAGAATTCATGGAGCCTCAACCCCTGCGCTGTCATTCTATGCGCAGCGCGGCGCTGACGTCCGCCGCGGTCACGGCCCGGGCGCCAAGCGCCTTCTGCGCCGCCTCGCCCGCGCGCCCGTGATAGTAGGCGCCCGCGCGCGCAGCGTCCATCGGGCTCATGCCCTGGGCGAGCAGAGCGGCGATCACGCCGGTGAGCACGTCGCCGCAGCCGCCCGTGCCCATGCCCTCCGCGCCGGTCACATTGAGCGTCACATCCTCGCCCTGCGCGATGACGGTCGTCGCGCCCTTGAGCAGCACGCAGGCGTCCAGATCCGCCGCAAGCTGCTGGGCAAAGTCGACCGGCGCGGCGAGAATCGCCTGCGTCGTCGCGCCGCAGAGGCGCGCCATCTCGCCGGGATGCGGCGTCAGCACGGTATTCGCGCCGACGCGCCCGCCATACTGGGCGATCAGGTTGAGCGCATCCGCGTCGACCACCTTCGGGATGTCGCTCTTGACGAGCGCCTCAATCGCGCGCCAGACGCCCTCGCCCCGACCCAGGCCCGGACCGATCGCGAGCGCGCGCTTGCCCTGCGCCAGATCAAAGAGCTTCTTGCCCGCGCGCGCGTCCAGCTGGCCGCCGTCAGAGACGACCTTCGCCGTCGCGCAGGGCATCGCGGTCTGCATCGGCCCCAGCACGGGCAGCGGGCAAGCCGCCGTCACGAGCCCCGCGCCCGCGCGAAGCGCCGCCCCGGCGCACAGGCAGGCCGCGCCCGCCATGCCCTCACTGCCCGCGACGACGAGCACATGGCCGTTCGTCCCCTTGTGTGCGTCCCGCGCGCGCACGGGCAGCAGCGCCCGCGCGTCCGCCTCCTCCAGCACGGCATAGCCCTCCGCGCCGTCCCAGTCAGGCAGAATGCCGATGTCCGCGATGACGAGCCGGCCCGTCAGCGCGCGGCCCGGAAAGAGCAGGTGGCCGTGCTTCGCCCTGTGAAACGTGACCGTCACGCTCGCGCGGACGGCCTCGCCCAGCGCCTGGCCCGTCGCGCCGTCCACGCCCGACGGGATGTCGACCGCGACGACCGGCAGGCCGCTCTCATTGACCCGCTGCACGGCAGAGAGCGCCGCGCCCTCCAGCGGCCGAGAAAGCCCTGTGCCGTAGAGCGCGTCGACGACCGCTGCGCAGTCGCCGGGGATCTCCGGCGACTCGCCGTAGAGCGCGTTGAGCGACGCGCCGCAGGCGTTGAGCAGGCAGGCGTTGACGCCCGCGTCGCCCTTCATCTGCGACGGGCTCCTGAGCAGCCAGACGTCCGCCCTTCCGCCGCGCTGCATCCACAGCCGTGCGGCCGCGCAGCCGTCGCCGCCGTTGTTACCGCCGCCGCACAGAAACAGCACGCGCGCGCCCGGCGCGACCAGCGCGGCCAGTTCTTCCACGACGGCCTGCGCCGCATGCTCCATCAGCAGCATGGAGGGATAGCCCGTGCCGCTCAAGAACGCCTGTTCCATGTCCCGCATGTCCTGCGGGGAAATCGTCTGAAGCATGGAAGCCTCCTTTTATCCTTCGGCCGCCGCCACCGCGAAGGCCATCGCCATATCCCCCTCATGCGAAAGGCTCAGCAGCACCCGACCGCCGCCCAGCGTCGTCAGGCGCTCCTGCGCCGCGCCGTGCAGATGCACGCCCGGCGCGCCGCCCTCATGCGTGATCTCGATCGTCCAGGGCATGACGCCCCGGGCAAAGCCCGTGCCCAGCGCCTTGGCGACGGCCTCCTTCGCCGCGAACATCGCCGCCGCGCTCTGCGCCCTGCCCGCGCCCCGACTCTCCAGGTATTCGCGCTCCTGCTCAAGGAACACGCGCTCGTAAAAATGCGCCTTGTCGATCGCGCGCGCCATTCTCTTTACCGCGCACAGGTCGCAGCCCACGCCGATCAGGCCCTCATGCATAGCCCATCAGCCCCCGGACGGAGACGTCCGCCGCGAGCACCTCACGGCGCTGCCCCTGTTCATCCAGCACGATCAGCGAGCCGCTGTCCGTGACCTCCAGCGCCGTGCCGGTGAACACCTCCGCCGGCGCGATGACCTGCACGCGCTGAGCGAGGGTCGCCGAGCGCTCGCGGTAGGCATCCATCAGCGTGCCCGCCTGCGCCATGCTGCTGACAGTTTCAAACTCCTGAAGAAACGCGCGCACGAGCGCCGCGCGATTGACGCTCGTCCCCGTGAGCAGATCCAGCGAGGCGGCGGTCTGCGCGATCTCCGGCGGAAATTCCCGCTGATGGACGTTGATGCCGATGCCGGCGACGACGTCGTGCACGCTCTGCTCGTCCGCATTCATCTCCAGCAGCATGCCGCAGACCTTCTTTCCGCCGCAGACGATGTCGTTGGGCCACTTGATGCGCGCGTCAAGCCCCGTCACGCGCGCGATGGCCCGCGCCGTCGCCAGCGCCGCCTGCAAGGACAGCCCCGCGACCTGCGAGGGATGCGCCTGCGGCCGCAGGATCAGCGACATGAACACGCCCTCCCCCGCCGGGGAGATCCAGCCGCGCCCGCGCCGGCCGCGGCCGGCCGTCTGCTCGTCCGCGACGACGAGCGTGCCCTCCGCCGCGCCGCGGGCCGCCAGCTCGCGCGCATAGCGGTTGGTCGAGTCGACGCTCCTGAGATAGATGATCGCTTTGCCTGCCCAGGCGGTTTCAAGGCCGCGGCGGATGACCGGCGCCATCAGCGTGTCGGGGCACGCTGTCAGCCGGTAGCCCTGCCGGCCGACGGACTCGATGACAAAGCCCTGCGCGCGAAGCTGCTCCATCTGCTTCCAGACCGCCGCGCGCGTCACGCCCATCGCCTCGCTGAGCGCCTGCCCCGAGACGATCTCCCCGGTGAGAAGCCTTTCCAGTATGCCGTCCATCGCTGTGCCTCCGTTTCTGCGTCTCGCCTTTTATTGTAGCAAAAAAGCCCCTGTGTTTCAAGGGGCCTGGGCGCGGCTTGCCAAATACGGCCGCATCCATTATAATAGAAAAGGTTTTGGGCATATTGAGACCAAAGGAGATTTGCCATGCAGAGTTCCAACAGGATTGTGACCGCGCTCAAGCAGAACATCGCCCGCGTCGTCGTCGGCAAGGAAGACGTCGTCGAGCTGCTGCTGACGGCGCTTCTTTGCGAGGGCCATGTGCTGATCGAGGATGTGCCCGGCGTGGGCAAGACGACGCTGTGCAGCGCGCTGGCCCGCTCGCTCTCCTGCTCCTTCAAGCGCATTCAGTTCACGCCCGATATCACGCCCTCGGACATCACGGGCTACACCATGCCGAGCCTGACGGGCGAGATGCAGTACCGCCCGGGCGCGATCTTCAGCCAGATCGTGCTGGCCGACGAGATCAACCGGACCTCCCCCAAGACGCAAAGCGCGCTTCTGGAGGTCATGGAGGAGCGCCAGGTCACAGTCGACGGCGTCACCTATCCGCTTTCGCGGCCGTTCTTGGTGCTGGCGACGCAGAACCCGGTCGACTTCGTGGGCACCTATCCGCTGCCCGAGGCGCAGATGGACCGCTTCTTCATGCGCATCGCCATCGGCTACCCGACCCTGGAGGACGAGATGGACATCCTGGAGCGCTACTGCGGCGAGAGCACGCCGATGCAGTCGCTCGCGCCGGTCTGCTCGGCCGAGGATGTGCTTGCCATGCAGCAGGAGGTCAAGCAGGTCTACTGCTCCCGCGAGGTGCGCGGCTACATCGCCTCCATCTGCGCCGCCACGCGCGCCACGCCGATGCTCACCCTGGGCGCAAGCACCCGCGCCGCCATCGCGCTCGTCCATGCCGCGCAGGCCAGCGCGCTGCTCTGCGGCCGGGATTACATCATCCCCGAGGACGTGCAGCGCATGGCCGCCAGCGTGCTGTGCCACCGCTTCGTGCTCTCCGCCGACGCGCGCATGCGCGGCTTCACGCCCCAGCAGGCGCTTGGCGAGCTGATGGCCGGCGTGCAGATCCCGGTGAGGCTCAAATGACCGCGCGCGGGCTGTACACGCTGCTCTTCGGCGCGCTGATGCTCGTCACCTCGCTCTCCGTCTCCAGCGGCGGCGCGTTTTTGCTGGGCTGCGCGGCGCTCGTTTGCTTTTTCATCTCGCTTCTTTGCGTGCTGCTTGCGCGTGCGCTCTGTCGCGTCTCCCAGCAGCTGGCTGCCTCGCAGGTCACGCGCGGGGGCGAATGCCGCTACACGCTCAGCGCCTTCCTGCCCCTGCCGCTGCCCGTCGCGCCGCTCTCCCTGCGCGTCAGCCTGCCCAGCGGACGGGAGAGCGAGTTTCTTCTGCCCCTTCGCCTGATGGGCGTCACGCAGAGCGACAACGACTTTCCCTGCCCGCATGTGGGCGTCTATCCCGTCGGCGTGACGCGGCTGGGCTTTTCGGATTGCTTCGGCCTCTTCTCCCTGAGCGCGCGCGTGCGCCTCGCGCCGGACATGCTGACCGTGCTGCCCCGCTGCGCGAAGACGGCGCCGCTGCGCTTCAGCCCCGGCGAGGGCGAAACCGGCGCGGCCCAGCGCGCGCAGGCCGACCGCACGACGCCCGCCGACACCCGCGCCTGGCAGGAGGGCGACGAGATGAAGCGCGTCCACTGGAAGCTCTCCCTGCGCCGACAGACGCTGATGGTGCACACCTACGAGACGCCCCAGCGTCCCGACGCGCTCATCCTGCTCGACTGCGGCGCGCCCGATGCGCCCGCTCCTCTTCGCGCCGCCGCTGTGGACGCGCTGTGCGAGGCCTGCGCCGGCGTGCTGCGCCAGCTGCTCGGGCAGGGGCACATCGCGCGCCTGCCGCTGTGGGGCGAAACGCCGCGCGAGCTCAGCGGCCAGGACGCCTCCGCGCTGCCCGCGATGCTCGATGCGCTCGCGCAGGAGCGCTTTGCCCGCGGGGACGACTTTTCGCGCGTGCTGCATCTGGCCTCCCGCCGGATGCGCCGCACCGGCTCCACGGTCATCCTGACCACGCATCTCACGCCCGCCGTCGCCGACGCGGCCATCGCTCTGGCCCACATGGGGCCGCACACGCGGCTGACCCTCGTGACGGCCGGCGAGCCGACGCAGGAGCAGGAGCAGCTGCTTCATCTGCTGCTCAGCTGCGGCGTCGAAACGACGCGCGTCTCCCTCCGAGGTTGATCGATCGATGAAAAAGACGCTCTTTTCGCTGCCGGAGCATGCGCTTTTGCACGCGCTGACGACGCTGTGCATCGGCGTGGGCAGCGCTTATCCGCTGTCGCTGGCGCTCGGGCTGGCTGCGCCGCTTTCGCTGTTTCTTGGCTGCTGCGCGCTCGTCACGCTGCTGTTCTTCCTGTTTGACTGCGTGCCGCGCCTGCGGGCGCTGGCCTATCCGGTGCTGTTTGCGCTGCTCCTTTGCGCTGTCCTCTCCCTGCGCGGCCATCTCGCCTCCATCAGCGCGGCGCTGACGCTCTTTCTGGGCGGCCAGCCGCTGGCGCTGACGGTGTATTCCCGCGCGATCGCGGCGGTCTTCTCCCTGGTGCTGACCGGCGTGGGCGCAGCGCTGGCGCGCAGCGAGCATGCCTTCTTCCCTCTGGCGCTGCTGTGCATCGCCATCCTGTTTTCCGTCTCGTTTCTGGGCGCGGACGTGAGCCCGCTCGCCTTTTTGCCCATCGTGCTGGCGCTGCTGCTCTCCGGGCGCTCGCCGGGCGTCAGCCAGCGCAGGCTGATCCCCTGCGCGGTGCTGGTCGTCGCCGTATCGCTGCTGCTGCTCCCGCTGAGCGGACAAAATGTGCCGCAGCTCACCGACTTTGCCGAGCGCGTGCGCCAGGCGATCGACGACTATTTCTTCTTCACCGACCCGCGCACGGCCTTCTCGCTGAGCGCGGCCGGCTGGCAGCCGCTGGGCGCGGATCGCCTCGGCGGCCCTGTCGACCCGACGGACGCCCCCGTGATGGAGGTCACGACGCAGGAGCGCACGCTGCTGCGCGCCACGATCAAGAACAGCTACACCGGCAGCGCCTGGACGGACGCCGCCTCCGGCCGCCGCTACCTCTACGTCAACCCGCGCTTTTACGCGCTGCGGCGGGATCTGTTTGACATGGCCCGCCCGAAGGAAGCGCTGCGCGCGTCGCTGCCCGAGGCCCGGACGATCACCGTGCGCATGCGCGCCGACGCCGCCAGCACGCTCTACCTCACCCAGCGCTTCACGTCGCCCGGCGGCGAGGGTCTCGTCGCCTACTTCTCCCCGGCCAGCGAGGTCTTCGCGACGCACAGCCTCTCCGCCGGAGAGACCTACGCCTTCTCCGGCATCCCGCTGAGCGCCTCGACCGAGGGCGTCCGCCGCGCCGTGCTGCTTGCCGCGCAGGAGGAGGATCCCTATCTGGCGACCGTGCGTGCCGACTGCCTCTCCCTCCCGGAGGGAATCGACAGCCGCGTACTGACGCTCGCCGCCGAGATCGCCGCGCCGGAGGAAAACGACTTTGACCGCGCCGCCGCGCTCTGCGCCTTTTTGCAGACGACGTTCCCCTACACGCTCGACCAGAGCATCCCGCCCGAGGGCGAGGATTTCGTCTCCTGGTTCCTGCTGACCGAGCAGAAGGGCTACTGCACCTCCTTCGCCAGCGCCATGGCCGTGCTCGCGCGCGCCATCGGCCTGCCCTCGCGCTATGTGGAGGGCTACGTCGCCCAGCCCGACGCCGACGGCATCGCCCGCGTCACGCAGCAAAACGCCCATGCCTGGGTGGAGATCTACTTCAGCGGCTTCGGCTGGCTGTCGTTTGACCCGACGCCGGGGTTTGGCCGCGCCGCGCGCGACCCCGACGCGACGGACGATTCAAGCGATTCCGATGATTCCGACGCGCCGGACTACGGCAGCGCGCCGGACGGCGCCTCGCCCAGCCCGACGCCGTCGCCGACCCCTTCGCCAACGCCCTCGCCGACCCCCACGCCGTCGCCTCAGACGCCCGAGAGCGAAAACCCGGAGCAAACCCCCACGCCAACCCCAACACCCGCACCGACGCCCATGCCGACCCCCGCACCGACGCCGTCGCCCACACCGCCGCCCGAGCCGCCGCAGGACAGCAGAACGCCTCTGCTGATTCTGCTGCTGCTCGCCAGCCTTGCGTCGCTGCGGCTTTACGCCGTCTCGCCCGGCGCGATCAGCGCGCGGCAAAAGCGCAGCAACGACGCGCTGGTCGTCTGGTATGCCGCCGTGCTGCAGGCGCTCGCGGCGATGGGCATCCGCCCCGCCCCCGGCGAGGCGCCGGCCACGTTCCTCCTGCGCGCGCAGGAGCAGCTGGGCGGCAAGCCGAAGCTCACGCAGCTGGGCCGCGCGCTGTGCATCGCCCGTTACAGCGGGCACAGGCTCAAGGCCACGCAGGTCGGCTATGCCAGGCAGACCTACCGCGCGCTTGTGCGCGGCATGACGATCGCGCAGCGCCTGCGCATGCTCGCCGTCCGCTTCCTCAAGGGGCTGAGGCTGCCGTAACTGCATTCTATACAACGGCGGGCCGTTCCCCGATGGGACGGCCCGCCTGATTATTCATTCTATCCGCACGCGGCTGCCGCCCTCGCGCGCCTTGGTGACGACGATCTTCCTGTCGATGCGCCTGCCAAGCTCCTCGACATGGCTGATCACGCCGACGAGGCGATGGCCCTGCGTCAGCGAGGTCAGCATGGCGATCGCCTGCTCGAGGGAGCGCGCGTCGAGCGAGCCGAAGCCCTCGTCCACGAACAGCGAATCCAGCCGTACGCCGCCCGCGCCGGATTGAATCTCGTCGCTCAGCCCGAGCGCCAGCGCCAGGGAGGCCTTGAAGGCCTCGCCGCCGGAGAGCGTGCGCACGTCGCGGGCGCTGCCGTTGAGATGGTCGACGACCTCCATATCCAGGCCGCTCTGCTGCTGCCGGTTGTCCGCCGTCCCGCGGCGGCGCAGCTCGTATTGCCCGTCCGTCATCCCGCGCAGGCGGACGTTGGCCCGCGCAATCACGCGGTCAAAGCAGGTCATCTGCACATAGGTCTCCAGCGTCACCTTGTCCTTGCCGCTCACCTGGCCGTTGGCCGTCGCCGCCAGCGCGCCGAGCGTGCGGCTGAGCGCCTGCTTCTGCTGTGCATCCGCAAGCGCCGAGCGCATCCGCTCGAGCGTCTGCGCGTTCTGCGCGATGCGCGCGTGCAGCGTGCGCTCCGTCTCGCCGAGAGCCGCCATCTCCGCCTCCAGCGCGACGCTGCGCGCCTGCAGCACACCAAGCGCCTCCTCCGCCGGGGCATCCTCCAGCTGCTTGGCGATCGCTTGCCGCCTGGCCGTCGCCGAGGCGAGCGCCTCCTGCGCGCGCCGGCTCTCCTGCGCGGCCTGCTCGACGGCGGCATGCAGGCGCTCCTTTTCCTCTTTGAGCGCATCCAGCCGCGCCTGCGCGTCCTCCCGGCGCGCAAAGAGCAGCCCGGCGCGCAGCTGCTCCGCCTGCCTGCGCTTCTCCTGGGCCTCGCTTGCCAGCGCCGCGGCGCGCGTCTCGCCGGCTTGCAGCTGCTCCGTGAGCGCGGCCTCCTCCTGCTCCTTCTGCGGGATCCGGCGCTGCGTGTTGGCAAGCCGCTCGGCCAAAGTCTGCGCCTGCTCCGCCGCCTGCCCCCGCTCCTGCGCGAGGCGCTGCGCCGCATCCTGCGCGTCCCTCGTGCGCTGCGCGGCGCTGTCGCGCTGATACGCGCCCAGCAGCTCGCAGGCCAGCTCCCTGGCCTGACCCTGCGCGGCGTCCCGCGCGCTGACGGCCGCCGCCGTATCGCCGTGGCAGGCGGTCGCAAGCGCCTCCGCCCGGTCATACGCCTGCTTCAGCCGGTTGAGCGCCGCCTCGCTGACCGCCTCTGCGCAGGGCTG
>SFFC01000064.1 GCA_004556985.1 Clostridiales bacterium
TCGAGCCGCGCGCGGATGCGGCGGATATGCTCGCTGACGACCGCGCTGTCGCCTGCGCCGTCGAGCCCCCAGACGGCCTCGTAGATCCGCTCCCGGTCGAAAACCTGGCCCGGATGCGTCGAGAGCAGCGCGACAATATCGAATTCCTTTCTGGGCAACGCAAGCGTCTGCTCCCCTGCAAAGAGCGTCCGCTGGCCGTAATCGATCACAAGCCCGTGGTCAAAGCGCACCCGTGTGCGGCTTCTGGCGCGCGTCTCCCGGCGCAGATGGGCCTGCACGCGCGCGCCCAGCTCCCGCAGGCTGAACGGCTTGAGGATGTAGTCGTCGCCGCCCGCGGCAAAGCCCTGCAGCTTGTCCGCCTCCTCGATGCGCGCCGTCAGAAAGAGAATCGGGCAGGGCAGATGGTCTCGCAGCAGGCGGCAGACCTCCAGCCCGTCCATGTCCGGTAGACCGGCATCCAGCAGGATCAAATCCGGCACCTGTCTCGCGCATTCGATGGCCTCCCGCCCCGTCGCGGCGGTCAGGATGGCATAGCCCTCGCCTTCCAGAAAGTCGCCGAGCATCGCGCGGATGTCCGGCTCATCCTCCACAATCAGGATCGTCATGTGTCTCCCTCTTCTCCATAGGTATGGGAGGGAATGCCCCTCCTGCGGCATTCTGCCTCCCCTCCATAGAATACGGGAGAGGTTTCAACTTTCCTTCAACTTTGGCGTGTTTTTCTCATCTTGCCTCCCCGGCCCGCTTTGGACGCAGCTGCGCGATGTTCTGCCGGTAGCCCTCGACCGTCCCGCCCTCCGTGATCCCCCAGTCCTCCCGCAGGATCGTGACGTGGCCTCGCGATAGGCCGCGATCGCCTCCGGATAGCGCGCCGTGCTTGATCTCCACTCAACCGCCACAAATCCGCGCCGGTCAGTTCTTTTGTGCGCCATCCGTATTGACAGCAGGCTCTGGTGCGCCGTATAATAAAAACAAATCCCGGGTTTTGTTTTTACCCGTTTTCTTTTCCCTATCGTAAAAACAAAATCGTCCGCTTGTTTTTATCTTCCGGTCATTTCGACCGTCCAAGCCGCAAGGAGGTTCCCCGTGGGCTACATCACATTTGAAAACGTCTGCAAATACTATCCGACCGGAGACACCGTGGTCAAAGCGGTGGACAACGTGAGCTTTTCCATCGAGAAGGGCGAATTCTGCGTCGTGCTCGGCCCGTCGGGCGCGGGCAAGACGACGATCCTCAACCTGCTGGGCGGCATGGACAAGGCCACCAGCGGCAAGATCACCGTCGGCGGCAAGGAGATCACCGGCCTGCGCGGCCCGCAGCTCACCGAATACCGCCGCACGGACGTCGGCTTCGTCTTCCAGTTCTACAACCTGATGCCCAACCTGACGGCGCTTGAAAACGTCGAGCTGGCGCGGCAGGTCTGCAGGGATGCGCTCGACCCGCGCAAGGTCATGGAGCAGGTCGGCCTGGGCGAGCGCCTGAACAACTTCCCGGCCCAGCTCTCGGGTGGCGAGCAGCAGCGCGTGTCCATCGCCCGCGCGCTGTGCAAGAATCCGGCGCTGCTTCTGTGCGACGAGCCGACGGGCGCGCTGGACAGCAAGACAGGCGTGCAGGTGCTCTCGCTGCTCACGGACGTCTGCCGCACGCACAACGCGACCGTCGTCATCATCACGCACAACGCGATGATCGCGCCGCTGGGCAACCGGGTCATCCGCGTCAAAAACGGCGGGATCGAGTCGATCGAGCAATGCGAGCATCCCGCGCGCGTGGAGGACATCGCATGGTAAAGAACACCCTTCGAAAGAAGCTCTACCGGGACATGGCCCGGGCGGCGATGCAGTTTCTTTCGATCATCGCCCTGTGTGCGCTGGGTACGTTCGCCTTTGCCGCGCTCGACGGCACGGCGCGCATGACGCGCACCACGCTCAACACCTATTTCGAGGAGAACAGCCTCGCTGATTTCTGGGTGACGCTGCCCGCCGGCGTGGACAGGGTCAGCCTGGACAAGGCTGCCGGCGTGGACGGCGTTTCCGCAGTGCGCGCGCGCGCCAGCGCCGACCTGGAGACGACGCTCGAGGGCGACGTCAGCGTCAGCGTCACCGCCTACGACGGGGAGATGGACATCAACACCCCGCTGCTGCGCGAGGGCGAGCTGCTGGATATCGCCGACAAGCGCGGCTGCCTCGTCGATGAGCGCTTCGCCCAGGCGCATGGCCTGACGCTGGGCGACCGCATCACCGTCAAGCTTTCCGGGCAGGAATACACGTTCCTCATCCACGGCATCGTCGTCAGCCCGGAATACGTCGTCGTCTCCGACGGCATCGTCGCCGATCCGAGCGCATACGGCTACATTCTCATCAATGCCTGCGCGATGCGCGAGCTGCCGCTGACGCAGATTGTCGCGACGCTCGAGCCGGGCGCGGACAGCGACACCGTGCGCGCCGCCATCGAGGAGGCTCTGCCCGACGCGCTGGTCGTGGACCGCACGTCCCATTCGAGCACCGCGCGCGCCAACAACGACGCGCAGATGTTTGAAAACATGACGCTGATCTTCCCAATTCTGGCCTACGCCGTCGCGGCGCTGATCGTCATGACGACGCTCTCGCGCATGATCGACAACCAGCGCCTGCAGATGGGCACGCTCAGCGCGCTGGGCTTCTCCTCACGCCAGATCAAGAACCACTATCTCTCCTACGCGATTGCGCCGTCCCTGATCGGCGCCGTGCTGGGCACGCTCATCGGCCACTACACGCTGCCCTTCTTCCTCTGGGACGCGCTCATCGGCCAGAACGAAATGCCCTATCAGCTCGTGCCGCCGATCTCCGTCCCCGCGTGGATCATGACGGCGCTGAGCGTGGTCATGAGCGTGTGCATCATGCTCATCTCCTATCACAAGGCCGCGCGGGAGACGACCGCCGCGCTGCTTCGGCCCAAGCCGCCCAAGGACGGCAAGCGCATCCTGCTCGAGCGGATGACCTTCCTCTGGTCGCGCTTCAGCTTCAACGCGAAGATGGTCACGCGCAACCTGATGCGCAACAAGCTGCGCACGCTGATGTCGCTGGTCGGCCTGCTGTGCTGCAACATGCTGATCATCACCTCGCTGGGCCTGCAGGACTCGGTCACCGCGATGAGCGTCAACTACTACACGGGAACGCTCTCCTACGACGTGCGCGCGAACCTCAAGGGCGAGGTCGGCACGGCGGAGAGCTACGAGCGGCGGCTCGAGGCCGAGCGCGTGGAATGCGTGATGGAGCAGTCCGTCTCCCTGCGCGCTCGCGGCGGCACGCGCACCGTGATGCTCAATGTGCTTGGCGACGAGCAGCAGCTGCAGAACCTGGGCAAGCACGAGACGTTCGTCAGACTCGAGCCCGGCGTCGCCGCCGTGACCTACAAGCTCACGAAGACGCTGAACATCGCGCTGGGCGACACCATCCGCCTCTACCTGCCCGGCGACGACGAGCCGCTGAGCCTGGTCGTGGGGCAGATCGTTCACAACAACGTCTCCCAAGGCGTCTATCTGAACCGCTCGACCTGGGAGGCCCAGCGCAAGGGCGATTTCTCGCCCACGGCGATTCAGCTGCTGGGACCAACCGAGCGCTGCCTCTCGCTGCTTGAGGACATGGACGAGGTCGACAGCATCGACTACCCCGCCGACCAGATTCAGGACATGCTCTGGATGCTCGACACGCTCTCCTCCGTCTTCACGCTGCTCACGGGCATCGCGCTGGCGCTGGCGTTCGTCATCTGCTACAACATGGGCCTGATGAACTTCGTCGAGCGCACGCGCGAATACGCGACGCTCAAGGTGCTGGGCTATCATCAGAAGGAAATCCGCAAGCTGATCCTGCGGGAGAACAACATCATCTCCACGCTCGGCGTGCTGCTGGGCGTCGCGCCCGGCATTCTGCTCACGGACGTGATCCTGCATTCCTGCGAGCCCGAATCAGGCTTCTATCCCGGCGCGCCGACGCTGCAATCCGTGCTCATCGCCTGCGCGATCACGTTCTGCTTCTCCTTCCTCCTCCAGCTTCTACTCACCCGCAAGGTCAAGAAGATCGACATGGTCGAAGCGCTCAAGTCCGTCGAGTGACGGGCTGCGCCCGCAGCGCACAGCTGCGCACGGTCATCCGACAACGTTCAACAAGGTCCTCCCCGACCCATTGACAGAAAGGAAATCACCATGAACAAGAAGCTCCTCTCCTTCGCCGCCCTGCTGCTCCTGCTGACGCTCAGCGCTGCCTGCGCGTTGGGCGCGACGGCCAACGCCGTCATCGTCGCCCCCCAGACCGCCAAGATCACCGCGCCGTTCTCCGGCACGCTGCTGCCCTTCGACCTCACGGCGGGCGACGAGGTCGCCGCGGGCGACACGCTCTTTACGATGGACACCGTGCCCGTCTACGCCACGCAGAGCGGCACGGTATCCGCCGTCTTCGCCAAGGCGGGCGACGATGCCTCCGGCGTCATCGCGCATTACGGCTCCCTCGCCGTCATCGAGCCGACGCGCGCGCTCTACGTCGCTGCGGACAATTCTCAGGCCTATGACGACGACGAAAACCGCTACCTCCATGCGGGCGAGACGCTCTACCTCAAGTGCGGCAGCGAGAAGGGCACTGGCCTGGTCACTTCCGTCTCCGGAAACGCCTATACCGTCGAGATCCTGACCGGCAGCTTTGACGTCGGCGACACCGTCCGCTGCTACCGCGAAAGCGGCACGCCCTCCGACAGCGAGACCGGCCGCGGCCGCGTGACGCGCTATCCCGACATCAGCGTCGCGGCGGAGGGCCGCATCGCCGCCGTGCACGTCAAGGCGGGCGACACGATCTCCGTCGGCGACCTGCTCTTTGAGGTCATCGACGGCCAGAGCGCCAAGGGCGTCCCGCTCTCGCTGACCGCTCCCGTGAGCGGCGCGATTACGGCGCTCAGCACGGCCTCCGGCGCGCAGGTCTACCGCGGCCAGCTGCTCTGCGAAATCGCCGATCTGACGCAGCTCGAGCTGAGTGCCGAGGTCGACGAGCTCGACCTCTCTGCCATCTCCGTCGGCTCGGCGCTGACCTTTACGCTCGACGCCTATGCGGGCGAGACGTTCTCCGGCATGGTCACGGAAATCCGTCCGATCGGCATCACCCGCCAGAATGCGACCTATTACGACGTGCGCATCACGCTGCCCGCCGGCAAGACGCTCCTGCCGGGCATGAACGCGACCGTCACGCTCCCGTAAACGGCACGGACTCCCCTAAAAACCATGGAGCGCCCGGCGCTGCGGCGCGCGGTTGCTTCAGAGAAAAGAAGGGAATGCTATGGCTCAGCCTTTTACAGCGCAGCAGCGGGAAGCCATCCGCGCCAGCCTCCTTGAGAGCGCACGCCGCCACGCCATCGACGACGGCCCGGAGAAGACGTCTCTGGACACGCTGACCTCCGAGGCCGGCATCTCCAAATCCTCGTTTTACAAGTTTTACGACAGCAAAGAGCTGCTCTTCCTCGAGGTCGCCGCGCGCTGGGAGCAGCAGGTGCTGCAGAAGGCTGTCGAGACGCTCTCCCGCAGCGATTTGAACAGCAAGGAGCGCGCCGCCGCGATGGTGCTCGCCTGCTTTGAGGAGATCCATCGTCTGGGCATCGCGCGTTTCCTTCACGAGGATCTGCCGCAGCTCGCGGCAATCATCCCCGGCCAGGAGGCCAAGGCGCATTATCTCGCCTCCTCCCGCAGCATCTTTGAGGCGCTCCGCGCCGCCGGCATCCGCTTTGCCGCGCCGGACGACGTCGTGCTCTCCGTCATTCAAGTGCTCTACCTTTCCATCCTGAACATTCAGGATATCGGCGAAGCCTTCTTCCCCTCCCTGCGCGTGCTCGTTCAAAGTGCCTGCGACAAGCTGGTCGTTTGAGCTTCGCGCATATTCTTCCCGCCTTCGGACACAATAGCGCTGAGCCCGGGCTCAGAATTCTTGTGGACGGAGGGAAACATCATGAACCAGACCATCCATTGCTCCGTGGAAACCTGCCGCCATCACAGCGACAGGAACACCTGCCGTCTGGATGCCATCGACGTGCGCCCGAATTGCGGCTGCCATTCCGGCAAATGCGACGAGAGCATGTGCGGCTCCTACGAGTGCGGTTGCCACAAATGAGTGCGGCGCGGCGGAAAGCATTCCGCCGCGTCTTCTTTCATCCTTGTAATTTTTTGAATTCTATCATAATCGGATAAATCATTCTTTATAGGGAATGTTCCTTTGGCCTTTTTTGGGATATGATGAAGGAAAGTTGATTGTGGAGGGGATTTCCTATGCGGGTATCCTACAAGACCATCGGGCGCAATATCCGCAGCGCGAGGCTCGACGCCAACCTGACCCAGGAGCAAACCGCAGAAAAGCTCAAAATCTCCCAGCTCCACTTCGGACGTCTGGAGCGCGGCGAACGCCCGGCCTCGCTGGAGCAGCTTGCGCACATCGCGAGCGTGCTGGGGGTCAGCACGGCCTCTCTGCTCAACGGCTGCATCATGGATGAGACCTTCGATTTTGCGCCCGGGAGCGGTGCGCATGCGCTCGGCCAGTCCGTCGCCCAGCTCGCCACCGGCTGCTCGCCCAAGGCGCGCCAGCTGATGCTGACGCTCTGCCAGGCCGTCGCGGAGAGCGACAAGCAAAACGGCTGAGACTGCGGACAGGGTTCCGCTTTCTCCCGCTTCAACATGCAGCAGGAAATCAACGCGCGCCGCACAGCTCCCGGACGGAGCCATGCGGCGCGCGTTTCTTTGAATTGGGCTTACCACCCCAGCCGGCGATAGTAGTCGAGGAAGTTGCCGCCGGCGATAGCCGCGATATCCGCCTCGCCGTAGCCGCGGCGGCGCAGCTCCTCCAGGATCACCGGAATGTCGGCCGGGCTCGCGCAGTCGACCGGCGTATACTCGATACCGTCAAAGTCACTGCCGAAGCCGACGTTCTTCTGCGCGCCGAGCTGGCACATGTGGTCGATGTGGTCGGCGATATCCCGGACGGCGGCCTTACCGTCCTCCCGCAGGAAGCGCGGATAGAAGTTGACGCCGATCCAGCCGCCGCGCGCGGCCATCGCGCGGATCTGCTCGTCGCTCAGGTTGCGGAAATGCGGGCAGAGCGCCTTCGCGCAGGAATGGGACGCCATCGGCGGCTGGCTGTGCCGGTCGATCAGATCCCAGAAGCCCGCCTCATTGAGGTGGCTCGTATCCGCCGCCATCCTCAGGGCCGCCATCTCGCGCAGAATCTCCCAGCCGCGAGACTTGATGCCCTCCTTCGAGCCGCTCTTGGCCGAGTGCCCGATCTCGTTTTCGTTGTTCCAGGTCAGCGCCGCCATGCGGATGCCGCGATCGTAAAACTCCCGCACGCGCTCGACGCTGCCCTCGAAGATCTCGCCACCCTCGATGCTCAGCAGGATTTTGACCTTGCCCTCCTCCGCCTCCAGCGGGGAATCGACGCGCGTCCAGCCCTCTTCGGCCGCGAGGCGCTCAAACGCGGCATACTCGGCCATCGCCTTGTCATACGGGTGGTCGCTCATGCCCTTGCTGCCCGCAAAGAGCGTGCAGGTCTGCAGGCTCATCCCGCCCCGCTTCATATTCTCCATCGTCACGCACGGCGTCTCCCCCGGCTGGAGCGCGCGCATGTACAGCGTATCGCAATGCGTATCGCAGATGATCATCGTCCCAATCCCTCCGTTTTTTATGGTAATCCTTGGCAAGCATGATCAGTATACCGCAAGCCTCCTTCAAAATCAAGCGAAGACTCCGACGCCGCCCCGCTAACCGGCATGATGCCGGTTGCATCTCCGCCGAAATGCTCTCAATCCCGTTGCTTTGCGATCGAGGCTGGAGCTTTACAGAAGGATTTACAGAGCAAAACTGCATAAAAATTCATGTTCTTTTTCAAATTTCGCTTTTCAATCGCATCATTTTATGTTATAATAAATATAAAACCACGAATTGGGAAAGGGGTGCAATCCTGATGTTCGAGTTCTCCTACGACATTGCCATCGATATGGCCCAGCGCAAATATCCCGCCGTTCTGACCCTTGAGGTGTATCACGGCGTCTGTCATGGTTCGCTCGATACGCCCGATTCCCGCTCTCCCCTGTCCGGCACCATTCAGGCGGACGGCACGCTGCAGCTCTCCGGCACGCTCAACATGAGCTGCCTCTTCCTGCCCTTCAAGGCGCACGGCTGGCTCAGCCCCGAGCAGATCAGCCTCTCCCTGTGCAGCGGGACGGACGTCTATCCGCTCGCAGGCGAGGCGCTCAAAACCGCCTGAACGCCGTCGTATTTTGCAAAAGATATCCGCGCCCCTCAGACAGCCTGGTCTGCGGGGCGCTTTTTGCAAGCGGTATACCTGCCCCATGATCTCGATGCGACCACGTTCAGGGAGAGGATCGCCTGGGTCCGGCACGGGCAGCTCGAACCTGTCCACCGGGTTTCCGCCCGATCATGGCCTTTCTCTCCGACGGACTGTGAAGGCAGCTGCTTAGGCGTCGTCCCTGCCGAAGCCGTATTCCGGCCGTCGGGGCATGACGATGGCGGCGATGATGTACGCCAGAACACCGCTGCCGCCCAGCACGCAGAAAAGCGCCCAGCCCAGCCTCACCAGCGTGGGGTCGATGCCAAAATATTCGGCAAGGCCGCCGCAGACGCCCTCCAGCATTTTGTTTTCATCCGATTTATACAGCTTCTTGCTCATTTTTGTCCCCTCCATGTGTCAAACACGTTTTCTTGCTGCGCCCCTATCATACAGCAAACCGCGCCGGATGGATAGGCGCGGTTTGCAGGAGAATGTGTCCGTTTTATAGCTGCCGGGCCGGGGGATGCGGGTATCTCCACCCCCATCGTATTTCCGCTTTAATCATGGAATCCGGCCGCCCGATCCCCCGCGTCCGACAGCTGCCGTTTTTTTAGCGTGACGTTCATACGCCTCCCCAGATAGCGGAACACGCGGCGCTGATACGCCCTGTATTCCTCGCCGAACGCGGCGGTCAGATAGCGCTCCTCCTGCAGGATTTGCTGGTGCAGCATGACGATGGCAAACACGGTGAACATCCCCGTCAGCAGGTTGCAGAACATGAGCATCACGCCGATGTACTGCAGGTCAAAGCCCAGAAACGCCGGGTTGCGGCTGAAGGCGTAAATGCCGTCCGTCACCAGCTCCGTCCTGTCCTGATCGGGGATCCCGGCCCGCCAGCTGTCCTTCATGCACAGGACAGAGACCAGGAAGATGATGTCGCCGAGCAGCGCGACGCAGAAGCCCGTGAAGCGCGCGCCCGCAGGCAGATGGCTCCAGCCGAAGCCGATGGACATCAGCTGCGCCGGAACGATGCCCACGGTCGCAATGCTCATCAGCCTTTCGACGGTGCGGGTCTGCGCATCGCTTCTGCTGCCGATTTGCATGGTCTGAATGCCTCGGCGCCTCTGCCGCTCCTGCTTGGCCAGATAGACGCCATAGAAGAAGGCCAGCACAAGCAGCGCCAGCAGGCGGTAGGGCAGGGAGGCTTCCAGGGACAAATCCATATCATGATGCTCCTTTTCCATTTTTCAATCATCGGGGGTTTTCGCCTGATTTCAGCTTGCTCCTGTATTGTACAGGAATCTCCGCGATCCATATAGGGGGCTTTTTCATCTGAATGTGTCCGTTCTATAGGTATTCGCGCAGAGCCCTGCGGAGAAGGATAAACGCCAGCACAAAACACGCCCGCCAGGGGGCTTTGCGTCTCCCCGGGCGGGCGCTGTCGTGTCGTATTGAAGCGGAGCCGTCGGGGAGCACGCCCTGATTGCGGCAAGGCCCGTTTCCGGGATTGCATCCCCTCGTCGCCTCACGCGCATGGGGCGCTTCTCCCGATTGTCGGATCAGAACCGTGTCCGATGCCCGAAATGCCTCTCACGGGTCTGCTGCCAGGCCTCGCGGGCATGCCGCCGCCAGCTCTCCAGCCGCTGCGGCCACAGCTGCATCCACCCGCGCGGAAAGACATAGCTGATGAACAGCGCGACGAGCACGCCCACGGCGGTGTCGAGGATGCGGTTCATCGCATAGCTGACATAGGCGTCCACCGGCGTGTTGAACAGCAGAATGCAGAGCACGACGCCGCCGGGCTGCACGCCGCCGACCCAAAACATCTGGCAGAGCACGATCAGCAGCACCGTGCCGATGAACATCAGCGGCACCAGCAGCAGCGAATGCCCGCCCTGCGGGACGAACACCAGGTAGATGCGAAAGAGCACGATGCCCAGCAGGCCACCGATCAGCGTGCCGAAGAGGCGGTTGCCGCCGTTCTTCTGCGCGTCCTGCAGGTCGGAGCCCATGCCGAAGATCGCGCCGATGCAGGCAAACGCCGGGCTGCGGCCGATGTAATAGTAGACCAGCGCGCAAAAGGCCGTCGCGAGCGCGGTCTTGATGTTGCGCATGCCCACGCCGGGAATCTGAAGAGGTCGGTTCATGTGCTTTGGTTCTCCTTGTCTCTTTTGTAGCTCCGCGCGTTCATGGCGTCAAGCCCAGCTCCGCGTAGGCCTGATCGATCGCGTCGTTCCAGGCCTTGACCGTCTCCGGCCGCGCAGGCGCGCCGCAGGTGCCGCAGGGCGTCAGCTCCGTGTAGGGATAGCTCGCCAGGTCGCCATAGGCGATCCCGGTCAGCGGCAGATAGGTGCTGCGCACGCTGGAGCAGCGCGCGTCCGTGTGGTACTTGACGCCGCCGGTGGGATTGTAATACACGGTAGCATCCGCCGCCGTCTCCGGAAGCTTGCGCCCGTCGTCGTCCCAGACGATGATCTTGATATTCTTCCTGCTGCGCAGATTGTCCCAGATCCACTGGTGGTTATAGCCGTCCGCATTGGCCACGCGCTGCACGCGGATGCAGCCGTGCGACGCCCGCGAGCCGAGCGCGCTCTCGCAGAGGGAATAGTCCTTCTGCGTCAGATCCTGTGAGGCGATGGCCGGCACCAGGTGCAGCAGGTCGCCGCCGTTGAAGCGGATCGCCTGGTCGCACCAGAGGTTGCCCGCCCAGAAGCCGCCCGTCGCGCTGCACAGCAGGAATTCGCCGGAGGCCGTCTCGTTGTAATCCTCGTTGGCGCCCGAGGTCGTGCCGGTGGAGATGAGCAGCGTCGTGAGCAGCTTGCCCTCCTTGTAGAGGTAGAGCCGCTGGGTCATCTTGTCCACGATGATGCCGTATTCCTGATTCGGCGTGACGGTTTTGAGCCGCCCGGGACGCACCCAGCCGGATTCCAGCTCGTCGCAGTCGTTATAGGCCTCGATCAGCGACCAGCCGTCCTGCTCGTCGAGCACGCGCACGGCGACCGATTCGCCGTAGAAGAAGCCCCTGTGCGCGTCCGTCGTCTTGCGCGAGCCGTTCGGCCCGTCGGAGAGGTAGACCTTCTCGTTGCTGCTGACGTTGAGCACGGTGATATCCGCCGTCAGCCGCGCCCAGGCGGCCTCCTCGTCGAGCGGATCAAACTCTCCAAACCAAGAGGACGCGATAGCCTTCTTCGCGTCCTCAATCATCTGTGCGGCCGTCGCCTGCGCCTTGGCCTGCGCGGCGATCTCCGCGGCGAGCGCGCGCGCCGCCGCATCGGCCTCGAGCGCCTGAAGCGTCGCGGCATCGGCCTCGCCCGTCTGCGGCAGGCCCTTGTCCTTCTGATAGGCCATCGTCGCGGTAGCCGTCGCCTTGCCGAATTTGCCGGCGCAGTCGCCGTCGTAATAGCCCAGCTCCTTGAGCCGCTTCTGAAAGGCGACGACCGCCTCGCCGGAAGAGCCCGTCTTGAGCGCCGTGCCGACCAGGCCCTCCCGCAGAATGCCGTAGCCGCGGATGGACGGGTCGTCGAGCTTGTAGCTGTATCGCGCGACGACGCTCGGCGTCGGGCCGAGGATGTGATTGTTGCCCTCGATGGTATGGACGGTGTAGCTGCCGTCCGCCTCCTGCGTCACGAATTCGACGATGCCCACGTGGTCAAGCCGGTTGTACTTGTACCACTCGATGTAGATCAGGTCGCCCGGCTGGGGCACATAGGGCCTGTCCGCGACGCGCACGCCGTCGCTCAGGTAAAACTGCTCCCCCGCGTTTTTGAGCGTACCGCTCACGGCGACATAGCGCCCCTGCTCCGCGAACCAGGCCGCGCCCTCGTCGCAGGAGGTCTGCATGGGATACGCCTTGCCCAGCATCGACAGACCATAGACCTCATCCGCGCGACTGACGCACCAGGAGACAAACTCCGAGCACCACTCGCCGTAGGCGCTGCCGCCCCACTCGCCGTATTTGCTGTAGCCGCCCTTCGTCGCGGAATAGCCCAGCTCGCTGACAGCCACCGCCAGCAAAGCATCCGCCCGCTCGTCGGCAGCGGCGCACGCGCCCGCCGCCAGCAGCAGAAGGGTGAGCAGCAAAGCCAGCCATCTTTTCATGAACATCCTCCCGAGATCGTGTGTTTCAATACCGTTTTCGGCGCCCGAAGGCGCATGCTCCATGTAATCAGACGATGGGCTGCGCCGTTTTCTTCCCGTCCGGCGGGAAATGACAGGCGGCCTCCTGTGCCCATTGCGCCGCGGAAAACGCGCGCCAGGGCGCTTCTTGCGCGGGCGGCGGCGCGCTGAATTCGAGCAGCTCCTTCTTCGTCGGATGCTCAAGCCCCAGATGCGCGCCCCAGAGCGCGATCTGCTCGCCGGGCGAGCGCCCGGTATAGAGCTTCACGCGCAGCAGCGAGATCCCCTCCGCCTGTGCGACGCGGACAAAGCGCAGCTTTGCGTCCTTGGCGCCCGGCGTACCCGCCCGCACGGCGCGCACAGTATTCGTGCGCTCGTCCTTGAGCAGCCAGTCGCACAGCTCGCCGCTCTGCGGCGGATTTCCCCGCACAGCGGCGACATACTGCCGCGCGAGCGTCTTTTCGCGCACCTGCGCGCTGAGCCTGTCCGCCGCCTT
>SFFC01000184.1 GCA_004556985.1 Clostridiales bacterium
GCGATGCCCACCAGCAGCGACATCATCATCGAGGTCATCAGGTTCATCGCCTCGGTCATCGACTCCATGTTGATGATCGTGTAGGTGTCGTCCTTGTAGTTGAAGATGGCGTCGAGCACGGCCTCCATCTCCTCCACAGCGGCGTCCGTCTCGTCGGGGTCGGTCACATAGATCTCCAGCGTCGAGGCGGTCGAGGTGTCCAGCAGCTTTTTGGCCGAGGTATAGGGCACATAGACCATGCCGTCGCCCGTGCCGCCCAGCAGGATCTGCGAGAAGAGGCTCACGTTCTCCTCCTCGTCGATCATGCCGACGACGGTGTATTCCCGGCCATTGAGGTAAAGCGTCTGCCCGAGCGGATCCTCGCCGAAGAAGAGCGCCTTCGCCGCGTCGCCGTCCAGCAGGCAGACCCGGCTGGTCTCGCGCACGTCGATCTCGTTAATCGCCCGGCCCCGCGCCAGCAGATCCGGGTTGTGCGCGAAATACGCGCCGTCGTTGCCGGAAATGGTGATCTTGTCGGACCAGACGTCGCCGCGCTTGGCCGTCAGCTTCGCGCTCAGCGACGGCGACACGCCCGCGACGTGCGCGCAGCCAAGCAACGTTTCGATGTCCGCGTCCGTGAGGCCGTGCTTGAGCGCCGTACCCGTGATCTGCACGCGCAGCGTACCCAGGCCCATCGCGTCAAACTGCGCGTTCATCGTGTCCGTCGCACCCTGCACGACCGTCATCAGCGCGATGATCGCCGCGACGCCGATGACGATGCCCAGCGTCGTGAGAAAGGAGCGCAGCTTGTTGCCGCGGATGTTGTCCGCCGACATGCTGATGCTCTCCAGCAGCATGTCCCACTGCTGCTTAATCATAGGCGCTCACCCCCTCGGAGAGCTCGCCGTCGAGGATGTTGACGATGCGCGTCGCGTGGCGCGCGATCTTGAGGTCGTGCGTAATCATGACGATCGTGCGTCCCTCGCGGTTGAGCTCGCAGAACAGCTCCATCACCTGCTCGCCGGTTGCCTGGTCGAGCGCGCCGGTCGGCTCGTCCGCCAGCAGCAGCGTCGGATTCGTCGCCAGCGCCCGCGCGATGGCCACGCGCTGCTGCTGGCCGCCGGAGAGCTGGTTCTGATGATGATGCATCCTGTCCTTGAGGCCCACGCGCACGAGCATCTCCTCCGCGCGCCGCGTCCGCTCTTTGGGCGGCACGCCGGCGTAGATCAGCGGCAGCTCGACGTTGCGCAGCGCGTCGAGCCGGGGCAGCAGCTGGAATTGCTGAAAGATGAAGCCGATCTCCCGGCTGCGGATGCGCGCGAGCTGCTTCTGGTCGAGATCGCGGATGGTTCGCCCGTGCAGGATATAGGTGCCCGAGGTCGGCGTGTCCAGGCAGCCGATGATGTTCATCAGCGTCGACTTGCCGCTGCCCGACGGCCCGAGAACCGAGAGAAACTCGCCCTCGTCGATATCCAGGTCGATGCCCTTGAGGATCGTCTGGATTTCGCCGCCCATCTCGTATTGCTTGACGATCCCGCGCATCGAGAAAAAGTCGTTGCTCATCTGTACTGTCACCTCGAAGCGCTTCGCTGGCTCATCATCTGCTCTCTCAGCTCGGCCAGCGTCAGCGCGTTCTTCATCAGCACGATCTCCCCGGCCGAGAGCCCCTCCGTGATCTCGACGTTGATGCCGTCGCTCACGCCGACGCTCACGCTTCTTGTGACGATGTCCTTCCCGTTGTCCGCGCGCAGGAGCACATAGGGCCTGTTGTATTCGTCAAAGAGCAGCGCGTCCATCTTGAGCAGCACGGCGTTCTCTGCATGGCTGCGCAGCACCTTCGCGCTCACCTGCATGCCCGGATAGACGCCCTCCATCGCCTCCATGGCGACCCGGGCCGTATAATAGGAGAGGTCGCCCGAGGCCGTGCCGTTCTTGTCAAGCGCCGTGACCTCGCCGTCATAGACCCGCTCCGTCGCCAGGATGGACACCTGCGCGCTCGTGCCGGGCGTCACCGCGTCCACGTCGTATTCGTCGACGTTCAGGCGGATCTCCAGGCGGCTCATGTCGATGATCTGCGCAAGCGTCTGCCCGGCCGTGACGACGTCGTCCGCAGCGACAGGCAGGCTGGTCACCTCGCCGTCGATGTCCGCGCGGATGATACCGCCGTCCTTGAGCTTGAGCAGCCGGTCGCCCGAGCGAACCTGCTGATTCTGCGCGACATAGACGGCGCTGACGGTATCGCCTTGGGCGCTCGTCAGCGTCTGCATGCGCGGCGCGTAAACCAGGCCGTCAAAGTTGTAGTACGTCGTGAGGTCGCCCGTCGTCACGGGCACCTCTGTATAGCTGGCCTCCTTCGTCTTTCCCGACAGGAAAAGCATCCAAAGGATCACCAGAGCCACGAGT
>SFFC01000185.1 GCA_004556985.1 Clostridiales bacterium
ACTGGACCACGTGGAAGGGGTCCATGACCCACCTCGCGTTGGGGCAGCGGCGCTTGACCAGCTGCCTTATCCACCTCGCGCCGTCGGCGGTCACCACCTGTTAATGTCAATACTCTTTTCACCAGTTAACCCAGCGTTTCCCGCCAGCTGACCCAGCGGGGTTTGACCGCCTGGCCCAGCGTACTTTCACCACTTCTGGTTACTCCTCCTTCCTCTCGACCGGCAGGTCCTTCAGCCTGTACGACCTCCCGGTGATCTTCATCATCGTGCAGTGGTGGCATACGCGGTCGGCGATGGCGCCGGCCTTCACGGTGTCGCCCAGCACCTCGCCCCAGCTGCTGATGCCCGCGTTGGTCGTGATGATCGTCGAGCGCCTCTCGTAGCGCGCCGACACCAGCTGGAACAGCAGGTCGGCCCCGCCCTCCTCGATGTCGAGGTAGCCCAGCTCGTCGATTATCAGCAGCTTGCTGTGCGTGTAGTACTTGAGCCTGTTCTTGAGGATCCCCCTCTTGTGGGCGTCGCGCAGGTCCTCGATCAGGCGCGCGCAGTCGACGAACCTCACCTCGCGCCCCGCCCTGACGGCCTCGATGCCCAGCGCTATGGCGATGTGCGTCTTGCCCACGCCCGAGCTGCCGATGAGCAGGACGTTCTCGGCGTCCTCGAGGAACCTAAGCGTCGCCAGCTCCTCCACCTTCCCCCTCGGCACCGACGGCTGGAAGTCCCAGTCGAAGTCGGCGAGGGTCTTGATGTAGGGGAAGCCCGACGACCTGATGCGCTGGTTGGTCACCCTGCGCTCCCTGGCCGCGACCTCCACGCGCGTCATCTCGGCGAGCGCCTGGCAGAAGTCCCTCTCGCCGTCGGCCACCAGCCTCACGTAGTCGGGGAGCAGGGAGGCCATCTGCGTGAGCTTCAGGGCCTCCAGGTTGGCCACCGCCCTCGCCGCGGAGCCGCCCTCGTCCAGCGCCGCCATCACAGCCCGCCCCCGATGCCGTCGAGCAGCTCGAGGTTGGCCCTGGCGGCCGCCTCGATGTCGCAGTCGGCGAAGCGGCGCTTGCCCGAGATCGCCTCGACGTAGTGCTCGTGCGCGTAGTTGATCTTCCGCTGCGGGCTGGCGAGGGAGTCGTGGACGGCGACGACCTCGCCGTCCACCTCGACCACCACCTGCCCGGAGGGCATCGCGGTGACCTTGGCCCTCCTGCCTATGCAGCGGCGCGGGACGGACCACTCGCGCCCCGCCGCGCGCACCAGCATGGTGTCGGGGACGGTGCAGCGCGTGACGTCGCCGACCATCTCCTCGAGCAGGCGCAGGTTGCCGATAGGGTGCAGGTACTCCTTCTCGCGCATGAACAGCACGGCCGGCGGCAGGCCGGTCGTCTCGCACGGCTCGGCGTTGCAGCGCGCCTCGATGTTGGCGATCGCCTCGATCAGGCCCTCCTCGCCGACGAAGTCGCCGTCGTAGACGGCGAGGCGGTTCAGGAAGCGGTTGGCGCTCTCGTCCTTGCCCTTGGTCTGGGGCGTGCGCGGCCTGCAGAACTGCAGCTCGAAGCCGGCCTCCTTGGCATAGCGCAGCGCCTTGGCGTGCACGGTGCGCCTGCCGCGCGAGACGGTGACCAGGCTCGACATGTTGTCCGTGAGGCACTCGTCGGGCACGCCGCCGAAGCGGGTGAACGTCGCCGTCAGGCAGCCGAGCGTGTCCTCCTCCGTCCTGGTCCTGGAGTAGATGAAGCGGTGCATCCTCGAGGCCGACAGCGTCGCGGAGAAGACGTTGAACTCGAACACCTCCCCGTTGGCGTCGACCATGGAGAGGTCCTCCTTCCAGTCGAACTGCAGCTGCCTGCCCATGGGCGTCTCGAACCTCGGGTGGGGCTCGGGGCCCTCCTGGGGCTGGAAGACGATGCCGTGCCTGTCGCAGTAGGCGCTGAAGGCGTTGTACTTGGGCAGGCCCAGGTCGGGGTACCTGTGGAGAAGGAGCTCGTGCACGGCCTTCTTCGTCGCCCCGGGCAGCGAGGCCTTCTGCTCTATCACCTCCCTCACCTGGTCGAAGCCGCTCGGCCTGCAGCTCCTGCGGTCCTCGACCTCCTCGCCGCCCCGCCAGTACTTGGCGACGGTGTGCCTGTCCATCTCGTAGCGCCTCGCTATCTCGCTGAAGTTGGGCTTGGTGCCGGCCTGCCGGTACATGTTCAGCTCGCCCATGATGTTCCTTTCCAATCGGCCCCCCTCGAGTCATCCGCATGGGTCTCGGGAGAGCATTTTGCATTGGGCTGACTGGTGAAAGTACGCTGTGCTGGCTGGCGCATCCGCGTTGGGTGGAACGGCGCGATGTGGTGGGCTAGCCGGTGAAATCTATATTGGGCTTAACAGCATCTCGGTGCGCGCCTGCC
>SFFC01000003.1 GCA_004556985.1 Clostridiales bacterium
CACGAGCAGCACAATGAGATCGCACAGAAACAGCTCATGCAGAAACCAGAGCGGCCCGATGCCGGTCAGGCAGAGCAAGAGATAGCGGACGAAGCCGGGTATCGGCGCGTCGCCGAAGAGTGTCGGCGTGTATTGCAGCGTGACAAAGCCGCCAATCCAGCCGACCAGGAAGATGCCGGCGATGGAGGGGAGCAGCACGCGGCGCAGCTTCGCGCGCAGGAAGGCCTTGCCGCCCTTGCGCTCGAGTGCATAGCGCGCGCCGGCGCCCGCAATCGCAAAGAGCGCCGTCATGAACCAGGGATAAACGAAGGCGAGCAGCGTATCAAACGCCGGAATGCCCGCGATGTCGACGTTGCGGATGACGCCGACGCTGTTGAGCAGATAGAATGCATGATAGACGATCACCAGCAGCACGAGGCTGCCGCGCGCGTTATCCAGAAACGGCTTTCTCACGGCATTTCCTCCTTTTCCCGAAGCGCGCTGCGGATGGCCTCCGCCAGCGCGAGCAGGTCGCCCTCGCGAACCAGCGCGAGGCCCTGCGCCTCGTCCCCCATGACGACGAGCGTGTCGCCCGGCTGAATGCCGAAGACCCGGCGCGCCTTCTGCGGGATGACGATCTGCCCCTTGTCGCCGACGCGCACGACGCCGAAGAGATGCTTGCCCCGCGGCGGGATGGGCAGGCCCATCGACGGCGGCGCGCTGACCAGGTCGTCCAGGGAGACGCCGTAGAGCTCGGCCAGCAGGCGGCTGCGCTCCACATCCGGCAGCGTCTCTCCGGTTTCCCACTTGGCCAGCGCCTGGCGCGAGACGCCGACGCGCTCGGCAGCCTGCTCCTGCGTCAGGCGCGACAGACGGCGCAGGGCCAGCAGGTTTTCGCTGAATGTACTCACTTTTCTCACTCCTGTCAGGTTTTGTTACATTGTAGCAGAAACGTATGGCGCTGAACAGCAAGCGAAGAGGACAAATGGGGGCAAAAAAGTGCGTTTTCGTTGCGCAGGGAAGCGAACGAAAACGCACGGGAAGGAAATCGACGGGGTTCATCATTCCCCGGATGCTTCCGGGGCGGGCCGATTATTCGCCTTCCAGGAGCAGCTGGAGAACCTCCGGCGGGAGCGCCTGCATCAGATGCTCCATGCGCGCCGTCAGCGCGGCTTCGGCCCCGGCCATCAGCGCGTCCATCTCATCGGAAGAGACGGTCTCCAGCGCGAGCACCTGGAGCGCGGCGTCGGCATCGAACGCGCGCGTATAAAGGCGCATCCGGTATCCGCAGGAATCGATGCCCTCGTCCGGCATGGAGATGGCATAGACGAATTCGCTGACCGGGCCGTCGGCTGTGGGCTGGGTCTGCTGGGTTACGGAGAAGCTGGCGGGGATCATGAGGTCGCCCGCGTACGTTTCCAGCGCGCCGGAGAAATCCTGCGTCTCGCCGCCGTCGGCGGTCTGCTGCAGCGTGCCATCCATCGTCATGACGACGTTCATGGCGTCAGCGCCGTCCGCGATGCTGTATGAGTAGGCATAGTCGAGGGTCAGGCCGCTCTGACCGTCCCCGGTCGTGACGGTCGCCGTCGTGGAGTCGGCCTGGGCCGCGGCGATGACTTCGCCGTCGTCATAGAGCTCCATGCCGAAGGAGAGGACGGTCTCGCCGGGGCGCTCGGGGTTGGCGTCGCAGTTCATGGCAAAGGCAATGCCATCCGTGTAGTCTTGCTCCTCGTCAAGCAGCAGCGCGTCGCCCCAGAGGCAGAAGGCGCCTTCCGCGCTTCCCGGCTCGAGGCACAGGTCGACGGTGAAGGCCTCCTCGCCGGTTCCGCTCTCGCCGTACAGGCTCAGGTAGACGAAGCCGCCCATCTCGTCCTGCCCCAGGAAGAGCGTCAGGTATTCCTCCGCATCGCGGAGCTCGGAGGCGGCGCTGCGGAGCGCTGCACAGAGCCCGGCTGTGCTCGTTTCAAGGTCGGCGAGCAGCCCGTCGAGAATCGGGGCAAGGGCTTCATCCGTTTCGAGCTGCGCGGCCAGCGCATCAATCAGCATGGCGATATCCGCGTCCGTGCAGCTGATGATGAGCTCTTGCGCGACGGCGGGATAGTCGCCCTCAGCGGGCACATCCTCGCGCAGCTCCATCGGCAGACCGGCGACGAAATCCGCGAGGATCTGCCCATAGGGCGCGAGCACGGCGCCAAGCGGCTCGAGCAGGGCAAGCTTCTGGTCGGCGGGCAGGGAGACGAAGGTCATGAGCGCGGAGATCTCCTCGTCGCTCAGGCCGCAGAGGGCGAGCAGGGTTTCCCACTTCGCCGTGACAACCTGCCCCTCGATGAGATTGCTATGAAGCGCCGCGCCCTCGCTGGTCAGGCTGAGCACAGCGTTCAGGTCGATCGGGCCGGATCCGGCGTCATAGGCGGCCGCCAGCTCCAGACGCAGCCCGTCGTCGAGCCGGCAGACGCCGGCCGTGAGCGTCACGGCGTCAAGTACCTGGGAGATCGCGTCCAGCTGCGCAAGCGCCGCGGGGTCGTCGGTGATCCCGTCGGCAAAGGCGGCAAAGACCTGGAGGTCGAGCAGGATGGTGTCACCGGCCTCATAGGCCTGAGAGAAGAGCGCGGATGTGATCCCGCCCGAAACATACGGCGGCTCGTCGGCCACAGACGCAGAGAATGTCCATACGAGGCAGACGGAAAGAAGCAGCGCGAGAAGCATCTTTTTCATGCGTAACCCCCCTTGTGTTCGTGCTCTGCTTCCATTATATCGGATGCAGCGGGGAACGTCAACGGATCGGGGGGCGGTTGCACGGGATTTATAATATATCGATAACTTTTTAAAGCACATTCCCCGCGGAAGCAGTCCGCAGGCGGGCGGATGTCCGGCCTTTGACGGATCGGGCGCGAAAAAACCAATTTATTTTAAAGAGATACCTTGACAGATGAGGTATATTGATGTATGCTCTATGTCGTCGGAGGTGATGAGATGCTCAATTCATCGGATATCCTTCGCGGCTATACGGACACGATCATCCTTGCGCAGCTTGCGGGCGGCGACAGCTACGGCTATGTCATCAGCAAGAACGTGCAGGAGATCACCCGCGGCGAGCTTTCGCTCAAGGAGGCGACGCTGTATACCACGTTCCGAAGGCTGGAGAGCGCGGGCGTCATTGAGTCGTATTGGGGAAACGAAAACGCGGGCGCGCGCAGGCGGTATTACCACCTGACGGACGCGGGCCGCAAGCTGTATGAAGAAAATCTCGAGGACTGGCGCAGATACCGCGCCGTGATTTCCAAGCTGGTAGGATTGGAGGAGCAGCCAAATGATGAACAAACGGATTCGCATCATGATTGACGAGATCTTTGCCGAGATGAAGATGACCCCTGAAAACCTTGCGCTGCGCGACGAGCTGATGGCCAACGCGCAGGCGCGCTACGAGGACGCTGTCGCGCAGGGCAGGACGGAGGAGGAGGCCTTCGCAGAGGTCGCCTCTTCGCTGGGCGACGTGCAGTCGCTGCTCAGCGAGATGAACGCCGCGCCGGAGGCAGAGGAGGCTGAAAGCGAGGCGCAGGCGGAGCGGCCCGAAGAGGAGGCGGCTGAGCCGGAGCAGGCCGGTGAGGCCAGGGCGCAGGATGCTCCCGCGCAGGAGCCCTTTGACCTGGAGAACACGCTCAACAAGGCGTTTGCCGCGCTGGGCGACTTTGGCCGCAGTGTGATGCCGCAGGCGAAGAAGCTGGTCAAGGACGTCGACCAGGCGACGGGCGGCATGATCCGCGACGTGGGCCGCGCGGTCAACCGCGGCATGCGCGACGCGCAGAAGGCGGCGGGCGAGGCCATCGACCGCAGGAACCGCGCCGCGCAGGACGACGCGCAGACGGCGGACTGGACGCCGGCGCAGGAAACGGCCGGGGCGAACGGCCGCAGCGCGGAATTGCTTCGCAATGAGGCGGCGGATCTTCGCGCGCAGGCGGCGCTCAAGGAGGCCAGCGGCGACGCGGAGAATGCGCGCGCGATGGTCGCGCAAGCCGAGGCGCTCGAGGCCCAGGCAGAGTCCGCCTCCCAGGCGGAGTCCGCCTCCCAGGCAGAGGCTGCCGCGCAGGAGGCCGCGATGGAGGAGGCCCGGCGTCTGGCCGAGCAGGCGGCTGCGGCTGACGCGCCGCTGGAGACGCCGGAGCAGGGCGAAGAAGGCGAGAGCCGCCTGAAGCAGGCGGTTGAGGATGTCGTACGGGATGTGGACGGCGCCGTCGACACCTTCACCCGCGAGGCCGAAAAGCTCGCCGAGGAGGCAAGAAAGCTGGCCGGCGAGGGAGAACCCATCCGCCGCAGCGCGCAGGAGCCCGTAACGCCGGTGGAAAACATGTGCCTGACCCGGCGCTTCCCGGTGGCGGGGCTGCGCAGCATCGACATCCAGCTCGACGCGGACGACGTGCTCATCGAGCCGGCCGACGATCTGGAGATCGAGGTCCGCTGGGAGGCCGAAAAGGCGTTGAGCGTGCCGGATGTGCGGATGGAGTCACATGCCCTGGTCATCCGGCGGACGAATCCCGACGTCTTCAAGACGTTCTTCTCGGTCTTCAAGAAGGACGGTGGGCAGATTGTCGTGCGCGTGCCGCGCGGCTACGCGGCGGATTACACCGTGAAGACCACCTCGGGCGACATCGTGATGCGCGATGTCGACGCAGACGACGTGACCGTCGGCTCGACCTCGGGCAACGTGCGCGTCGAGCCGGAGGCGGCCGTGCGCGCCCGCAAGATCAGCGTGAACACGGTCTCCGGCAACGCGACCGTCAGCGCCCGGGCGGAGGAGATCGACGTGAATACGGTCTCCGGCAGGCAGTTCGTCTCCTGCGATGCGGGCAAGGCGGACATCAACGCCGTCTCCGGCAGCGTCCATCTGGAGGGCGCCTGCGACGAGTGGGAGGCCAACAGCGTCTCCGGCGAGATCGAGCTGCTCTGCACGCTCGTGCCGGCCCGCAAGATCGAGCTGAGCACGATCTCTGGCAGCGTCCGCGTGGCGCTCCCGGGGGATATCCGCGGCTTTGTCGCCGATATCAGCGGCATGAGGGGCAGCATCGTCAACGAATTCGGCCCCAACCGCTACGGCACCTGTGCGCTGCCCATCCACATGGATACGATGAGCGGCAGGCTGACCATCACGCGGCTGTGAGCCCGCAGAAAAGGAGCAAGGAAGAATGGAACAGGTCAAGCAACTGCTGGATATCGTCTTTGGCAGCCGGCTGGTCGTCTCGGGCAAAGGGCGCACGTTCGCGAAGCTGCCGATGTGGGTCGCCGTGCTGGGCGGGCTGTGCAGCCTGCACCTCGTCCTGGTGACGGTGCTGCTGATGGTGGCCTTCGGCATGCGCGCCGAGATTGTCAAGGCGTAAGGAGGGAGAACCATGGATTTTGAAGCCATCAAGGAAAATCTGCTGTCGGCGTTTCGCCAGCTGCTCGTGCTCCGGCTGATCGTCACCTCGCCCAGCGAGAAGGTCGCCGATCTGCCCGCGCTCTATGTCCTTATCGCCGTGCTGATTGCGCCCTGGGTCTGCCTGGCGCTGCTGGTGCTGGGGTTCCTGGGCCGCTACGGCATGCGGGTGGAAAAGGACGCCGCAAAGGTCTGAGCGGCAGGCCGGGAAGCAGGCTTCCCGATTGAGTCATGATCACGTGCGGTCCGTCTGCAAGGCGGGCCGCTCTTTGGTACTGAGCCGTGCGGCGCAGGGGGCCCCTGACGGCCCCGAAGCGCAGCTTTGGCAGTATCCCGCATGCGGATGGACGGCGGTTTGCGTTGCATTTTGAAGCGGAATGTGCTAGACTCGATCTGATCAAACAAGAGGAGACATGCATTATGCCGGAAAGCACGCGCAGCGCCATCATCCGCGCGACCATCCTGCTGTTCAACCAGTATGGGCCGATGGTGCCCATGAGCAAGATCAGCGAGCACGCGGGGGTCGCGGCCGGAACGCCGTTCCGCTATTTCCGCACAAAGGAGGAGCTGCTCGCCGCCGCCTACGTTCAGGCGCACGAGAACACGCTGCGCTGCTCGCCGCAGGAGAGCATCGAGGGCATGGATGCCGAGCATGTCGTCAAGAGCATCGTGCGCACGATTATGAAGTGGTCGGCGCTGTGCCCGCAAGATCTCGAATACATGCGCAAATACGAGGATGCCGTCTGCTACGACTGCTTTTCCGAGCGCTTCTCCGAGACGCTGTATGTGGGCATCATCCGGGATATGAACATCTGGCCGCTGCTCAAGGACGCCGTGCGCTCCGACCTGCCCGAGCCGCTGCTCAACCGGCTCATCTCCTTCAACTGCTCGGTGTATTCGCGCTATGTGACGCATCTGGGGCTCTCCCCCGAGGACGAGGCATTCCGCCGACTCTCCGACGCGACTGCCGATTCCATCTGGAACAGTATCCGCGCGTGAGAGGAGAGCTGTCCGCCGCAGGGCCGCATCCGGGGGCGTGGAGCGCCGCTTCGGAAAAAAATAATTTTCAGACGATCTGCGCTGCGCAGCCCGGCTTCGGCTGCGCAGCGTTTGTCGATTCGGCGCAAATTTCAAAAAGAATCTGACCTGAATTGGCGAAAGGCGCTTGCATCCTCTGGGGAAGAGTGATATGATATTGTCAGGGATGAGTGAATGCTCACTCATTAACGACCAAAGGAGGAAGAAACGATGAAGAAATGGTTGGCTCTCATGCTGATCTGCCTGCTGGCGCTGCCCGTTCTGGGCGCGGCGGAGACGTTTGAGGGGGCGTCATCCGGCTTCGGCGGCGAGGTCAAGGTGACGCTCAGCGTGGAGGACGGAAGAATCGTCGAGGCGTCCGTCGAGGGCGCGGGCGAGACGGCCGGCATCGGCGCGGCGGCCCTGGAGCCGCTGGCTGCGCAGCTGGTCGCTGCGGGCAGCGCGGAAATCGAGGGCGTCTCCGGCGCGACGGTGACCTCCACCGCCGTGAAGGAGGCCGCTGCGGCGGCGCTGGCGCAGGCAAACGGCGGCGAGGCCGCGCAGGCCACGCTGGCCGACGGTACCTATACCGCCGAGCGCTACGGCTTTGACATGGCCGTCAGCGACAAGGTGATCGTGACCGTCGAGGGTGGCAGGATCGCGTCCATCGCTTACGGCGAGGGCTGCGGCGACACCCCGCCGATGCTCGACACCGTGGAGCGCACGCTCTTCCCGCGCATCCTCGAGGCGCAGTCCGTGGGCGTCGATGCGGCGTCCGGCGCGACGGTGACCAGCAACGCCGTGAAGGCGGCTGTGGCCGACTGCCTCGAGCAGGCGCTCGTCGCCGCGGGCTGCGACGCCTCTGCGATTGCGGCGTACAAGACCGTGCCCGAGAAGAAGGGCGGCGAGCAGGAGCTCACCACGCAGATTCTCGTTGTGGGCATGGGCGGCTCCGGCACCTACACCGCGCTGCGCGCGCAGGAGTCCGGCGCGCAGGTGCTGGCGATCGACAAGCAGGCGCGCTATGGCGGCACCACGGCGCTGACCTCCGAAATCGAATCCATCAACCCGCCGCGCATCAAGGAGCTCTACAACAATGGCGAGGACTTCTGCGATGCGGACGCCATGTATCAGGCCTGGCTTGACTACGTGGAGGGCGACGCGAAGGTCGAGCTGGTCGACCTGTTCTTTGAAAACTGCGGCCCGGCGCTCGACTGGCTGGCGCTCGATCACGGTGCGCAGTTTGACATGAAGCCGCAGGCCGGCTTCACCGAGGCGGACGTCTACAAGGTCAAGTTCCAGTGGCTGCCGAACTACGACGAGCGCAATCCCTACGCCCCGACCTACGGCTACAACAAGGCCGAGATCGCGACGTATTTCGACCGCCTGATCGAGGATTACACGGCGCTGGGCGGACAGTACATGCTGGAAACCGAGGCCTATGACCTGATCGTCGAGGACGGCAAGGTTGTTGGCGTCAAGGCGAGAAATCTGGCCGACGGCACCGAGTACACCATCCGCGCCGACGCGGTCGTGCTGGCGACGGGCGGCTTCCTCGGCTCCCCGGAGATGACCGAAACCTACCTGAGCGACGCGTATTTCCCGCTCAAGGGCGCCTGGAAGATCTACGGCACCTACGGCAACGACGGCAAGATGCTCAAGAGCGCCATCGAGAACGGTGCGGCGACCTACAACATCGGCATGCCGCCCGAGGTGCATATGTCCGGCACGGTCGACTTCCTGCCGGCGCATGAGTACGGCTACGACATCAACGTGCTCGAGGGCACGCTGGACTTCAACACCGGCCGCGAGAGCATCTGGACCGTGGCGGATCTGCCGCTGGTCATGGGCGTCTCCGCGAACAGCCTGGCCGTGGGCATGGACGGCAAGCGCTTCACCTCTGAGACCGGCATCGCCATGCTCGATCCTTGGATTGCCGGCCCGAACTACTTCAGCATCTGGTCCTCCGAGCAGATCGACGGCATCGTGGCCGAGGGTCTCAAGGTGGACGTCGTCGGCCCGGCGGTCGGCTTCCTCGGCCATCGCGGCTCCATCCCGTCCGGCATCCCGCTGGCGCAGGCGTATGACGTGATGGAGGACGCTATCGAGCGCGGCATCGTCGTGCGGGCGGATTCCATCGAGGAGCTGGCAGCGCAGATCGGCCTCGATCCGGCGGCGCTGACGCAGACCGTGGCGGCCTACAACGGCTACTGCGAGAGCGGCGTGGACGCGGAATTCGGCAAGGATGCGGCGCTGCTTGAGAAGATCGGCGAGGGCCCGTACTACGCCATCCGCATGGCGAGCTACAGCTACAACACCGTCGCCGGCCTGGATATCAACACGAGCTTCCAGGTGCTCGGCACCGACGGCAACGCTATCGAGGGCCTCTTCGCGGTCGGCAGCGACAGCGCGGGCGTGCTCTTCTCCGAGAAGAAGCCGTATGTGACCTTCGGCGGCGCGAACAACGGCTGGGCGCTGACCTCCGGCTACGTCGGCGGCGAGATCATCGCCAACATGGTCAACGGCAAGTAAGCCGGGATCAGGCGCTTTGCGCACGGAACTGAATACGTGCTTGAGGGCCTTCCCCGCCGGGGAGGGCCCTCTCTTTGTCCTGGACATGGAAATGCCGGAGAAAAATGGAAAAAGCTGCAACTTTCGTGCGCCTCGTGCCGTCTACATAGCAAAGGCCCCGAGCCACAGTGCTCCGTGGAGGGCAGCAGGGGCAAAAAGGAGGCAAAACGATGAAAAGACTGGTGATGGTGCTGGCGGCGCTGCTGCTGCTGACCGCGGCGGCGCTGGCGCAGGAGATCCCCGAGAGCGACATTTCGACCCCGCGCGAGGGGGTTGCCGTTGTCGGGCCGCAGGAGGGGGGCGGCCTGGCGCCCCTCTGCGCGGATCCGGCGGGGACGGATGTGCTGATGAACTACCTCGCCGGGACGCCCGTGACGGTGATGGACGTCGGCGAAAATGGCATGGCGCATGTGAAGATCGGCGAGGATGTCGGTGAGCAGAGCGTCTGGCTGGAAGGCTACATGCGCTCGGAGCTGCTGCGCTACGGCGTGCGCGCGGCGAGAACCGTGCCGCGCAGCACGTTCTCCTTCAGCACGCCCTGGGAGATCGACCTGCTGAAGGCGCCGCAGGAGGGCGCGCAGGCCGTGTGGCGCCTGAATTGGGAGGAATCGGTGTTCGCCGCAGGCATCAGCCCGGAGGGATGGCTGCACGTCCTCTGGCCGCTGGGCGGGCGACACGATATCGGCGGCTTCATGTGCAGCGAGGGAATCGACCTGGGCGAGGCGCAGACGTGGAGCGCATGGGCTGTGCCGCCGATCGCCGGCGAAAGGACGGAGGCGGAGATCCGCGAGCGCGCCATTCAGGAGACGATCATCCATGCGCAGGAGCTGGGCCTTGACGCGCAGGAGGCTGATTACGGCGCGCTCGACGCGATGGTCTTCGACATCCGCCTGACCTACGACAGCGAGACGGACGAGGCGACCTGGATGGTCTGGATCGACCGGGAGCCAAAGGCGGACACCAACGTCAGCACGAGCGTGTTTGATGCGCAGGGCAACCTGCTGCGCATCGAGCACTCCAACGGATGAGGAGGGAAGGAACATGGGGAAGAGAATCGCGCTGCTGCTCATGCTGCTGCTGGCGCTCGCGCCGTGCGTCCGCGCCGCGCAGAGCGACCTGACGACGCCGCGCACGGGCTTCGCCGTCGCCGCGCCGGAAGAGGAGGATGGGCGGGTCGCGCTGTATGACCGGCCCGACCCGGCGTCGGAGGTGCTGATGGAGTATTACAGCGGCGCGCCGCTGACCGTGCTCAGCCTTGAAAAGGCCGGCATGGTGAAGGTGCAAAGCGGCGTGCAGGGCGCGTCCGTCATGGGCTACATGCGCGAGGGCGACCTGCGCTACGGCCTCGCGGCGATGCGGGTGGTGCCGCAGGCCTATATGTCCATCGAGCTGGTTCGGGATGTGGATCTCTACGCCTATCCGGACGGAATGGCGGAGAAAATCGGGCGCCTTGCCGCGGGCGAGACGGTGCTGACCTGCGGGCAGAATGATGGAAAGTGGGTGCAGCTCTTCGGTCTGCCGCGGATGCTGCGCGGGGAATGGGATGGCGTCTCGCCCGAAAGCGGCTTTGTCGAGATGGCGACCGGGCGCGGCAAGGGCGCCTGGCAGGCCCCCGCCACGAAGCAATGGGTGCTGCCGCTCGAGAGCGAGCTGAGCTATGAGCAGGCGATCGACTGCGCCATCGATCTGATACTCGCGGATAACGGCGCGCTGCCGAAGATCCCGCAGGAGGAGCGGAGCCGCGAGGCGCTGCTTTCCTACATGTGGGACGTGCGCCTGGAGTACTACCGCAGCACCGGCCAGGCGTTTTACTCGATCTACCTGCAATCGGCAGACGACTACGAGCATTCCGCGAACATTCGGATGGAGCCGGACGGCACGCTGATCGACATGGAAACCGGCAACGGCTGATCCGCAGGCGGGACGCTGTCCCCGCGCGCGAAGGGGCTTTACAGCGCGGCGGGAGTTGTGCTATCCTTAACGAAAACGACGCGAAGGAAGGCACGGATATGGAGGCACTCTTTGGCAAAAAGAAGCGCAGACCCGGCGGGACGCTGGTGCTCTATACGACGCGGCACGGCGCGACGCAGCGCTATGCGGAGCGGATCGCGGAGCCGCTCGACGCGCTGATCAAGGACGCGGCGTACATGAGCGGGGAAAAGGCGAAGAGCTATGACGCGATCGTCGTCGGCTGCTGCGTCTACGAGGGCCGGATTCAGGGCCTCGATTTCCTCAAGCGAAACGCAGAGGCGCTCTCGGGCAAGCGGCTCGTGCTCTATGTCGTCGGGATCGAGGATCCGGCGCTGGAGAACGTCCGCAGCGGCCTTGAGGCGCAGCTGCGCGAGGCGCTGGGCGCTGCGGCGGAGACGATTCCGACGTTTTTCCTGCGCGGGGCCATCCGCTGGCGCAGCCTCGGGGTGCTCGAGCAGGTGAAGATGCGCGGCTGGATGAAGGCCATTCGCGCGAAGGAACGCCGCACGCAGACCGAGGAGATGCTGCTGGAGGCGGAGGGCGGCGCGATCGATTTTTCGGACGAAGTCGACCTTGCGCCCATCGTCCACGCGGCGCGTTTCGGCGCGGAGGGGGAAGCATGAAAAAACCGAACATTCCGCCGCTGCCGCGCTGGGCGGAGCCGCTTGCGGCGTTTGTGCCCGGCGACGCGCGGGAGGCGGAGGAGCAGCGCATGATGCTGGAGACGATCGCGCGGCTGGGCGACGCCGTGCTGACGCGGGAATGCGCGCTCGCGCACATGACGGCTTCCTCGATCATCGTCAGCCCGGACAGGCGGCGCACGCTCATGGCCTTCCACAGGATCTACCAGAGCTGGGCCTGGACGGGCGGTCACGCCGACGGCGAGACGGACTTCGAGCAGACGGCCCGGCGCGAGGCGGGCGAGGAGACGGGCATCCGCGCGCTCAGGCGGCTCGGGGAGGGCATCGCCTCGATCGAAATTCTGCCCGTCTGGGCGCACGTCCGGCGCGGGCAGGAGGTGGGCAGCCATCTGCACCTGAACGTCTCCTATCTCTTTGAGGCGGACGACACGCTGCCGCTGCGCATGGCGCCGGACGAAAACAGCGCTGTGGGCTGGATCGAGGTCGCGCGGCTTTGCGAATTCGTCAGCGAGCCGCCGATGCTGCCCGTCTACCGAAGATTGCTAGAGAGGGCGAACAATTGTTAAATACTTACAAACAATATCCGAATCTCCTTGATGGAGTGTCACGAATTGTTTATACTATGGGTACAGAAAGGAGAAAAGCAGAAATCGCCTCAGTGTCTGAGAGGCCATTTTCAAAGGTTTAAGGAGGCTGCATTATGATCATTCGTTTTGTGATGAAAGATGCGCACGTCCCCGCTGCCGTTCAGGAAACCATGAACAAGCGCGTACATCAGCGCATGGACGCCTACTTCAGGGATGAAGCCGAGGATGCGACCGTCATCACCGTGCGCATCACCGAGCAGAAGAACACCTATAAGGTCGAAATGACGATGCCCTATCTGGGCCATACGCTGAGGACCGAGAACCAGGAACGGGAGATTTCGCTGCCCGCGCTGGATAAGGGTATAGATATCCTGGAGCGCCAGATGAAGAAGCTGCGCACGCGGCTGGGGCGCGACCTTCGCAAGAAGCCCGCTGTCGCCGAGGATGCGGCGGCGCCCGAGATGCCCGAGGAGGAGCCGAGCGAGAAGGTTGTGCGCGTGAAGCGCTACGCCGCCAAGCCGATGAGCGTCGAGGACGCCATTCTCGAGATGAATCTTCTGGGCCATTCGTTCTACATGTTCAGCAACATCGAAACCGGCATGGCCGCTACGGTGTATCGCCGTAAGGACGGCGACTGCGGCCTGATCGAGCTGGAAAACCTCTGAGCACGAGAGATGCGGTCTTGCCTCCACAGGGATGACAGGAACCGATGACATAGAGCTCCCGGCCGGGCCGGGAAACAGAAAGGGTGAGCTCCGATGCAGAAGGTGACGAAGATCGCAATCGCCGTCGTAGTGGTTGCGCTGATCGCCGTAATCGGATTGATCGTAATCAGCAGCCGCCCCGCCGGGCAGACGCCGGCGGCACAGGCGACAGCGCAGCCGACAGCGCAGCCGACAGAGGACAGCGGGCAGGCGAACGAGGCCGAGCCGGAAAAGCCGGACCAGGCGGGCGAAGAGGCGCAGGATGAAGCGCAGGGTACGATGTACGAGGGCGCGCTGGCCGGTCTGACCGAGGAGGAAATCGCCGCGCTCGCGTTGGCTGAGGAGGAAGCCGACGTCGATGGAATCGGCGGAGAAGACGCCGTGGATTGACCCGATCCGGCCGCCGGGCCGCGATCTGACGCGCGCCGCTGCGCGCGTGGCACAAGAAGAAAATCGATGTGGGAGCCGCTTCTTTGGGGCGGCTCTCTCCCTTTTTCCGCTATCGTTCAGGGAACACGGGCGGCCCGGAACGGCGCATTTGTGCGGAAGGAGACAGGATCAAACGAAATTTTGCAGAAATTTGAAAAACCCATTGACAAATACGCCGCTTTCGTGTATTATATATCTCGTCGCCGTGCTCGACACAAAACAGCGATGCGGCGGTGCCAGCCAGGGAGCATAGCTCAGCTGGGAGAGCATCTGCCTTACAAGCAGAGGGTCACAGGTTCGAGCCCTGTTGTTCCCACCAATTCAATATGGCGCGGTAGTTCAGTCGGTTAGAATGCCAGCCTGTCACGCTGGAGGTCGAGGGTTCGAGCCCCTTCCGCGTCGCCATTTTATGCCTTGGTAGCTCAGTCGGTAGAGCAGGAGACTGAAAATCTCCGTGTCGGTGGTTCGATTCCGCCCCAAGGCACCATTCTGCGGTAGTAGCTCAGTGGTAGAGTGCCACCTTGCCAAGGTGGATGTCGCGAGTCCGAATCTCGTCTACCGCTCCAAATCGGCGCCATGGCCAAGTGGTAAGGCAAAGCTCTGCAAAAGCTTCACTCTCCAGTTCGAGTCTGGATGGCGCCTCCACCTGGAAACTCAGACATTGATACGATGTCTGAGTTTTATTTTTGCATTTTCGCGAGAAAAAACGCGGGATTTCAGTTCTTTGAATCAAAAGCTCAGTTTTCGTCGGAACGGATAGTGGTCAAGAAAGCCATTAGGCTACTCGAGACGGCTGATCCGCCCCGATTTTGCACCCCCTAGGAGTTCTATCTGGAGGATGCCCACAGCGTGATCGCCGACTTCTCCGGCAATCCTCCTTACGCGTTCTGATCAGAACCTTTTCAGGCAATCTTCGGGGCAAAGCAGGATTCCTGCCAGCGAAACGGCTGGGAAATCTGCCCGGCCGGAGCCATTGTGAAGCGGGGGTAAATCCATGAATCAGGAAGAACGAAGACAATTTTTGATTGAGGAACTGCTGCGGGAGCGGCCTTCCCGCCGCAGACAGGCAATTCCGGCGGATGAGAACCGACAGAAGGTTCTGCTGCGCTCCCTGATGAATGTCCGCCAACCGGGGGGCCGTCAGCCGGCGCTTTCTCGAGGTGCAGGACGCTTATCTGCAGGAAGAGTTGGCGGCAAAGAAGATCACCCACCTGTCCGACCTGCGCCCGGTTCAGGATGGAATGTATCTCTGGCGGGGAGACACCACGACGCTCAAATGCGGAGCCATCGTCAACGCGGCCAACAGCGGCATGACCGGCTGCTACCAGCCCTGCCACAGCTGCATTGACAACTGCATCCACACCTATGCCGGGGTGCAGCTTCGCCTGAAGTGCGCCGAAATCATGGAGCGGCAGGGATTTGAAGAACCCACCGGACAGGCCAAAATCACGCCCGCCTACAACCTCCCCTGTGAATATGTGATTCACACGGTGGGCCCCATCGTGCAGGCATACGCGCCGGGGGGAATTGCAGAGCGTTCCATCTGTTTGGATGCGGACATCGGCGAGGCTTTATCAGAGCTGGCCCCGAAGACGGTTTCATAAAACCGGACAGCGCTTTGATCCTGCGGGATGGAGGCGCTGTCCGGTTTTGTCTTCAAGGCGAGGCATCTCCGTTCAGGCCGTGCCGCGATGCCGGAGGCCTCCTTACATGCCCGGGCGGAATGCCGGCTGGATCCCGCCTGCCGGCCCCGACTTGCGCATCTTTTCGTGACGCGGGAGGATTTCTATGCTATAATGCTAATATACTGCGCGTCCTGCCGCGCCGGCACTCAAGAGGGAGGAGAGGCTCCATGAAAAAACACAGAAGGCGGCTTTCCTCCTTCCGAAGACAGCAGACGCTCGGCGAATTCACGCTCAGGCAGCAGCGGTCGTCCCGCCATCGCAGAGCGGAACAAAGAGACCGCCTTCGCGTGCTGGTGCCGCTGCTTGTCGCCCTGATGCTTTTGAGCCTGGTCATGATTGCCGGCATCCTGCTGCGCAGCGTGCGCACGAGGCGGCTGAACGAGGAGCTCGCCGCGATCCATGCCGGGCAGACGGAGGCCGGTCTGTCTGCGTCCGCGGCCGAGGAGGCGCTGCCTGCGTCTACGATCAGGCCCACGGCTGAGCCTGAACCCACGGCCGAGCCCGAGTTCACGGCCGAGCCCTCGCCTGCGCCGCAGGAGGCCACGGCGGCGCGCTTTCATCAGGTCGGCGGAACGCCCCTGGCCCACATGGAGACGCTCTACAACCAGAATCACGATCTCATCGGCTGGCTGAGCATTTCCGAGGTGATCGATCTGCCCGTCATGTACCGGGACAACAGATACTATCTGACGCACGACTTCAACAAGAACAAAAACACCGCCGGGACGCTCTTTCTGGATGTGAATCATCGCTTCACAGAGAAGACGCAGAACCTGCTGCTTCACGGCCACAACATGAAGGACGGCACCATGTTTGGCCGTCTGGTGCATTACTTCCAGGATATCGACTACTACCGGAGCCACCCCTTTGTGCGCTTTGACACGCTCTGGGAGACGGAGGAATACGTCATCTTTGCCGTGCTGCGCGTCCCGCTCGACGTGTACGACGAGCGGTTTATCAACTACTACTCCCATCCCACGTTTGCAAGCGACGCCTCGTTTGACGCGTATGTCCGCCAGCTTCAGCTGAATTCCGCCTACGCGGTGCCCATCGACGTCAAGCCCTCCGATGCGCTGCTCACACTCTCCACCTGCATCGATGAGGACAGGCTCGTCATCGTCTGCCGGAGAATCCGGGATGGCGAGACCCGTACCCGGCTGAATGAACTGGTGCGTCTGGCGCAGCGGCAGTGACAGGGCAAAGGCGACGAAGAATGCGGCAGCCCCTTCTCCGTCCATATAAAAGATTGATACAGGATTTGCCTTTGGGGCGAAAGGAATCCGGGTTTCTCGTGTACCTGTACGGATTTATGCTCCAACGCATGACAAAGGATCTTTATTTTTTTCTGAAGCACGGGTCCCTTCAATGGATTCTTCTTTGAATTCATTGAATGCCCAGAACAGAGCCGTTAATGCAATATTATCCGTAGGATAGTGTTTACAGTCAAAAACATGATACGCATCAGCCTGACGTTCACTGAGGCCTTAATGGCTTGATACGTATGGCAATGCAACTCTCGATCATGACCCGGATCGTTGACCATGTCAGCGTAAAAGCCCAATGCTCTCCCATAGTTGGCGGTTGCCATTCCAAAAGAGTCCGTGATAGACAATGCTTTGCGATAGATGCGTAAGGCCTCAATTACTCTACCGCAGGAATCAAGGTCATTGGCGTAGTTTCAGTCAGATTGTCAAAATGGCCCCAATGCAATACGAAAATTCCGTAAGAGAGAAGTGGAGTTCCTCTTCCAAGAAGGAAAATGAATCAAATGCGGCGCACCGGGTGTAATCCGGTGCGCCACTTGACTTTTCCAACAAATGTACATTTTGATTTTACTCTGAAAGTCTTTTTGCAAAGCTCCGGACTCGGCCTCAAAGCCATGGGACTTGCATCACTTGGTCGGAAATGCAACCGGCATCATGCCGGTTTTGATGCAAACGAGCGCTGGAATATACGCCCCGGCCCTCCCTCAAGAATATCCAGGCAATTCTGGCATCTGGGCAGGATAAAGCCGCCCAGGAGCAGGAGGAAGCCGCTCCTTCCCCCTCACGGTATGGATTCACCCGTGGGGCTGAATATGACGGAAGGGGGAACAAGGAATGCTGACCGAAACAACGGTATCCAAGCTGCGGGAAAAGCGGCTGAGCGTCATGGCCAATGCGATAAAAGACCAGCTTGCGGACTCACAGTTCCAGAACATTGCCTGCGGCGCGGTCTTTCCCATGGTCTTTTACATGGCGCTTGGCGCGGGCGTCCGCAGGGCCGGCGTGGTGGACGAGGCGTTTCTCAACCGCCTGACGGCCATGGTCTTCAAGGTCTTTTTTCCGATTCTGATGCTCAAAAACATCTACTGGGCGGAGGCGGCGGACCGCACGAATCTGCGGTTTGTGCTCTACGCGCTGACGAGCGTCCTGCTGCTGATTGCGCTGTGCATGCTGCTGGTTCCGCGCGTGATTCATGAGGATGCGCGGCGCGGCGTGGTCGTCCAGGCGATCTACCGGAGCAATCTGACGCTGTTCACCATCCCGCTGGCGCAAAGCGTGTACGGCAGCGGCGCAGATCTGCTGATCTCGCTGCTGATCGCGCTGATCATACCGCTGTACAACGTCTCGGCGATCGTGATTCTGGAGTATTTCCGCGGTGGCTCCGCCAGCGCGAAGGCGCTGGCGAGGAAGATCGCTGCGAATCCGCTGATTCTGGGCATCGTGGCTGGCGCGCTGCTGCGCGTGCTGCGGATTCCCATCCCGGCGATCGCGGAAAAGCCTATCCGCACGCTGGCGGATCTGACCACACCGCTTGCGCTGTTCGCCCTGGGCGGCACGCTGCATCTCACCTCTGTGAGAAAGAACCGGCGCATCCTTTTGCCGGTCTTCCTGCTGCGCATGGTGCTCATTCCGGCGCTGTCCTACGGCGTGACGATGCTGCTTCCCTTTACGCCCATGGAGCGGTTCATGCTGCTGATGCTTTTTGCGACGCCGATTGCGACGAGCTCCTATCCGATGGCGCAGAGCATGGGCGGCGACGGCAGCCTGGCGGGGGAGCTGGTAGCGCTGACCAACATGGGTTCCGTGGTGACGCTGTTCTTGTTTATCTTTACACTGAGCCGGATGGGGCTGCTGTAGGCGGTCCGCCCGGAGAAATGAGGAAAGGAGCGGTTTTATGGATTTCAAGGTATGCTTTATCGGCTTCGGCGAGGCGGCCTATCATATCGCCCGGGGGCTGAGCGGCGAGGGCTTTGGCCCGATGGCTGCGTTTGACGTGATGTGGCAGGACGAGCGCTTTGGCCCGTCGATCCAAAAGCGCGCGGAGGAGACGGGCGTGACGCTGCTCTCCGACGCGGATGCGTGCATCGGCCGGGCGGAATTTGTCTGCTCGCTGACGAGCGCCGCGGTGGCGGTGCGCGTCGCCTCCGGCATCGTGCCGAAGCTGACGGCGGGGCAGACCTATGTGGACATGAATTCCGCCGGGCCGGGCGTCAAGGAGGAGATCGCGGCGCTCAGCCATGCCGAGGGTGTTCGAATCTGTGACGCCGCGGTGATGGGCACCGTGCCGGGCAACGGACACAGGGTTCCGATGTTCCTGGCCGGCGACGGTGCGCAGGCGTTCTGCGACGCCATGACTCCATTCGGCATGCGCCTGACGGTGCTCGACCGGCCTGCGGGCAGCGCCTCGGCCATCAAGATGCTCAAGAGCGTCGTCATGAAGGGCCTGCCGCAGCTGATGCTGGAATCCTTCGTCGCCGCGCAGCGCTATGGGGTGCTCGATACGCTGGTGGGCAGCCTGAGCGGCTCGCTCAACGGCAAGACGGTGGAGCAGCTGGCGGATACGTTCGTCGCGCGCACGGCCATTCATGCAGCCCGCCGCGCGGACGAGATGCGGGACGTGCAGAAGATGCTCTCCGGACTCGGCTGCGACAGCCGCATGACCGAGGCGACGATCGAAAAGCTTGACGATCTGGCCGCCCAGGGGTGGCGGGAAAAGCTGGGCCCGGATGGCGGAAGCATGAAGTTCCGCGACGCGATCCGGCTCCTTGCCAAGTAAAAAAGCCATCTTCGCCGGTTGGGGACGCAGATCAAAAGCAGCCTCTTCCTGACGCGCAGCCTTTGCCGCGCCTCGGGGAGAGGCGCTTTGCTTTGCGGAGCCTCCTTCCGGCCGACGGCCCGGAGCTGCGCACGCCGCATTGACAGGCAAAACGGATAACAGTATACTGTATGGGAAGAGGCGGGAGCCGGGAAAAAACGGGCAAGGAAGTAGGGCCTGCCTGAATTCTGCAGGATCGGCTTTGCCATTGCCCTGGAGGCAGGGTGGCCCTGAAAGCGCGCAGGCGCTGTATGCGCCCGCTTCTGCGCGAATCGCGACAGAACTAGGACGAGGAGGATGAACCATGCTGTTTCTCTGCTATCCCAAATGCACGACGTGCCAAAAGGCGCAGCGCTTTCTGGAGGAGCGCGGCGCTTCGTATACCCTGAGGGACATCAAGGCCCAGAACCCGACGCGGGAGGAGCTGGCGGCCTGGCAGGCGCGCAGCGGCCTTCCGCTGCGCCGCTTCTTCAACACCAGCGGCCTGCAGTACCGCGCACTCAATTTGAAGGAACGGCTCGCGCAGATGGGCGAGCCGGAGCAGCTCGACCTGCTCGCATCCGACGGCATGCTCGTCAAGCGGCCGATTCTGGTGCTGGATCGCCGCGTGCTCGTGGGCTTCAAGGAGGCGGAATGGGCGCAGGCGCTGGAGGACTCCGCGCAGAACGACTGAGCCAGGCCGGGAAGTTCGGGCGGAAACTGGCGCCCGGGCAGGAGATAACCGTGCAGGAACATGATCAAGAAAGGAACGGACGACCATGAAGATTGCGAAAATTGAGCTGTTCAAGGTGGCGCCGCGCAGGGCTACCGCGCCGTCAAGATGAACGGCACGGATGAGATGCGGTGGATCGACACCTACGACAAGCTCGAGGCGGCGGAGGAGCGCGTGGCGGCGGTCCGCGAGGCGCTGCCTTCCATGCGCATCGCGGTGGACTTCCATGGCCGCGTGCACAAGACGATGGCCAAGCAGCTGATCCATATGCTCGAGCCGTACAACCTCATGTTTGTCGAGGAGCCCGTGCTCTGCGAGAACGAGGATGAATTCCTCGAGTTCGCGCACCTGCCATACGCCCATCGCGACGGGCGAGCGGAACTTCACCCGCTGGGGCTTCAAGCACATGCTGACCCGCGGCGGCGTGGACATCATTCAGCCCGACGTCAGCCACTGCGGCGGCATCCTCGAGGCGAGGAAGATCGCCGCGATGGCGGAGGCTTTTGACGTGGCCGTCGCGCTGCATTGCCCGCTCGGCCCGATCGCACTGGCGGCCTGCCTGCAGGTGGACTTCTGCACACCCAACGCCTTCATCCAGGAGCAGAGCGCGGGCATCCACTACAACGACGGCTACGACCTGCTCAACTACATCCGCAATCCCGAGGTATTCACCTACAGGGACGGCATGTGCGACCTGCTGACCAGGCCGGGCCTGGGCATCGACGTCAACGAGGAATACGTCCGCGAGATGGCGAAAACGGGCCATGACTGGCATAACCCGGTCTGGCGCGACAGCGACGGCGTCATCGCCGAGTGGTAAGGCACGGGCCTGAGCGGGGCGCTGCGCAGCAGGGGATGCCCGCCATACCCGGCGTGGGACTGAGAAGGGAGAACAGGCAAGGGAGAGCTGTTGCGAAGCAGCCCTTCCTTTTTTGTTGGAGGCGAAGAGAACGGCCTTTCAAGAAAACGGTTGCTTGAAAGCGGGCGAGGAAACGGGTTTTTTCGGAAGAATGGGGCAAAAAGATAGGGGATATTTCAACAAAAATGCGAAAAGAATGTTGACGATCCGAGTCGAATGTGCTATGATAAGCGCAGATGAAATGAAAACGGTTTCATGAAAGAGAAGAAAGGAGGAGCTATGAGCGAGCTGTTTTCCCTGAAGGGGAAAAACGCGCTGGTGACCGGCTGCGCGACGGGCATCGGCCGGGGAATCGCTGTCGGTCTGGCCAGGGCGGGGGCGGTCGTCCTCGCGATGGATATCGCCGATCTGAGCGAGACCCGGGAGGCGGTGGAGCGCGTGGGCGGCGCTTTGCGGGCGTATCCTGTGGATCTGTCGCAGAGCGGGAGCATCGACGAGGCCTGGGACCGCGCCGTGGAGGAAAACGGGCATGTCGACGTTCTGTTCAACAACGCCGGGATGCAGCATCGAGAAAGCGTTTTCACCTATCCGGAGGAGGTTCTGGACAAGATTCTGGCGGTGAACTTCAAGGCGGCCTACCGGCTGTCCCAGAAGGCCGCCAACCACTTTGTTCAGCGCGGGTACAGGGGGAAGATCGTCAACACGGCATCCCTGTTTTCCACCTTCGGGGGCGTGAACGTCAGCGGGTATACCTGCACGAAGGGCGCGGTGCTCTCCATGACCCGGGCGCTGTCCAACGAGCTGGCGCCGCATGGAATTTGCGTCAACGCGATTGCGCCGGGCTATATCCGCACGGAGCTGACCCGGTCGATCTATGAGGATGCACAGAAGAGAAGGCCCATGGACGAGAGGCTCCCCATAGGCCGATGGGGAACGCCGGAGGATTTTGAGGGCGTCGCGGTCTTTCTGGCCTCCGCGGCCTCGGACTACATCACCGGCGTGATGATTCCGGTAGACGGCGGTTATACCGCACGATAAAAAAGGAGGAGAAGACTCATGAAAAAGACGGTTATCTGGATCCTGGCGGCCATGCTGTGCGTGTGCATGGTCTCGGGCGCTGCGGCAGAGACGATGACGCTGCGCCTCTCCAACAACCAGCCGGAGGGCAACGTGACGACGAAGGCCTGCGAGTGGTTTGCCGAGCAGGTTCACGAGCGGACGGACGGCAGAATCACCATCGAGGTCTACAACAGCGGCACGCTGGGCGATGCGGTCTCCTGCCTGGAGCAGGCGCAGTACGGCGGCATGGATATCATCAAGGCCGATCTGTCCACGATGACCAACTTCGTGGATGATTACAACGCGCTGATGATGCCCTTCATCTACGAGGATCTGGAGCACTTCTGGGCCGTTCACGGCGGCGACATCGGCATGGGCATCCTGCGCGGCCAGGCGATGGCAGACGCGGGTCTCTACGGCCTGACGTATTATGACGCCGGCTCCCGCTGCTTCTTCAGCTCCAGGCCGATCCACACGCCCGCGGACATGAAGGGCATGCTCGTGCGCGTGCAGCAGTCTGAGCTGATGATGTCCATGGTCGAGGCGCTGGGCGCCAGCTCCGTGGCCATCGCGTATTCCGAGTGCTATTCCTCCCTGCAGACCGGCGTGTGCGACGCGGCGGAGAACTCGATCGTCAACTATCTCGACATGTCCTTCTATGAGGTCGCGCCCTACTACATCAAGGATGACCACACCTGCTCGGCGGACATCCTGGTCATGAGCGCGAAGACCCGCGAGAAGATCAGCGAAGAGGATCTGGCGATCATCGACGCGACGGCGCTCGAGTCCTGGGAGCTTCAGAAGGACTGGTGGGCCGAGGCCGAGAAGGAGAACGAGCAGAAGCTGCTCGAGACCGGCAAGGTCGAGATCTACACGCCGACCGAGGCTGAGAAGGCCGAGTTCCGCGAGGCCTGCACTCCGATCTGGTACAGCTATGAGGGCGGCAAGTATGCGGATCTGGTCGACCAGATCAACGCGGCTGCCGAATAATCCGAAGGACACAGGGCGGAGTGGGGGTTAGCCACTCCGCCCGTTTTTCGGGCGAACGAAACGGACTGTCCGACAGGAAGGCCGGGAGGAGAAATATGTCTGCAACGATGAAAAAGGGGCTGCAGCGCATCTACCGATGGATGTATGCGGCGATATATGGCTACGCCAGGCTGTCCCTGCTCGTGGTGATCGCCATTGTCAGCGCGCAGGTCGTCGCGCGCAATATCTTCAGATCGAATATCCGCTGGAACCAGGAGGTCGCGCTGCTGCTGACCATCTGGATGGCCTTCCTCGGGCTGGCCATCGGCGTGGACAAGGGGCTGCACATCCGGGTGGAGCTGTTCTGCTCCTTCCTCCCGGAGCGGGCGCAGCGGATTGTTGACAAGGTCAATCGGATTCTTCTGCTCGTCGTGGGCGCGTTTTTCACCTATTACGGCGTCAAGCTGATCGCCGCGACGGCCAATTCCAAGCTGACCGTGACCAAGTGGCCGGCCTGCCTGATGTACATCATGATCCCCGTGGCGGGACTTTGCATGATGTACTTTGTCGCGATGAAGATGCTGGGCATACAGGCCGATGAAGGAAAGGAAGTGAAGGAATGATGGAATCCGCCGCGATTGCGATTCTGCTGGTTTCCTTTATCGTGCTGGTGTTTTTCAAATGCCCGATCACGTTTTCGATGGTCATCTCCACCAGCCTGACGATGCTCTATCTGAATATCCCCGTCATGACGATGGCGCAGCAGATGTGCAAGCAGCTCAACTCCTTCACGCTGCTGGCCATTCCGTTCTTCATTCTCATGGGCGAGCTGATGGCGGCCGGCGGCATCTCGCAGCGTCTGCTCAAGTTTGCCAACGTCTGCGTGGGCCGGCTGATGGGCGGCCTGGCGCATGTGAACGTGCTGGCCTCCATGCTCTTTGGCGGCATCTCCGGCTCGGCCATCGCGGATGTCTCCTCGCTGGGCGTGATCGAGATCCCGATGATGACGGACGCGGGCTATGACAAGGACTTTTCGACCGCCATCACGGTCGCCAGCGCCTGCCAGGGCCTGATCATCCCGCCGTCGCACAACATGGTTCTCTACGCGATGGTGGCGGGCGGCGTCTCCGTGGGCAAGCTCTTCTGCGCCGGCTACATCCCGGGCGTTCTGCTGGGCCTGAGCCTCATGGTCTGCGCCTACATCATCTCCAAGAAGAGAAACTACCAGCGGGGCGAGAAGGTGCCGCTGCGGGAAGCGCTCGCCGTGACCAAGGATACGCTGCTGGCGATGCTCGCGATGGTCATCGTCATCGGCGGCGTCTCCATCGGTATCTTCACGACGACCGAGTCGGCGGCGATCGCCTGCCTCTACTGTGCGTTCATCGGGCTGTTCGTCTACAAGGAGATGAAGCTCTCGGATCTGCCGGCGATCTTTGGCCGGACGGTCAAGACCCTGGCGATGATCTACGGCCTGATCGCGGCCGCGGGCGCGTTTGGCTGGATGATGACCTATCTGAAGATCCCGACGCTGGCGACCAACCTGCTGCTGAGCATCAGCAGCAACAAGATCGTCGTCCTGCTGCTGATCAACGTGATTCTGCTGCTGCTGGGCTGCTTCATGGATCTGGCGCCGCTGGTGCTGATCATGACGCCGATCCTCCTGCCGGTCGTCAAGAGCTTCGGCATGGATCCGGTGCAGTTCGGCGTGATGATGATGCTCAACCTGGGCATCGGCCTGTGCACGCCGCCGGTCGGCACGGCGCTCTTTACGGGCTGCGCGATCGCCGACATGAAGATCGAAAAAGTTTCCAAGGCGATTTTGCCGCTGTATCTGCCGATGCTCATCGTGCTGCTTCTGGTCGCCTATGTGCCCGCGCTGACGATGATGCTGCCGAATCTGATCATGCGATAAGACGACACAAAGGATGGGAGGGGTGCAGGATGAAAACTGCGCTGGTCACAGGCGGGAGCCGGGGCATCGGGCTGGCCATCGCGCTGGAGCTGGGCCGGGCGGGCTATGCGGTCGCGATCATGGCGACAAAGCCCGAGGAGCGCTATCCGCAGAGCACGCAGCGGCTGCGCGGCGCTGGCGTGACCTACAGCTGGCATGCCGGCAGCATCGCGGATTCTGCGGACAGAAAGCGCATCGTCCGGGAGACGGTCGCCGCGCATGGCCGCATCGACGTGCTGGTCAACAACGCCGGCATCGCGCCGAGGCAGAGAAACGATCTGCTGCAGATGACGGAGGAGAGCTTTGACGAGGTGATCGCCACGAACACAAAGGGCAACATGTTCATGACCCAGGAGGTGGCCCGGCAGATGCTCTCCCAGGAGAGCGGGGTGCAGACGCGGGGCGTGATCGTCAACATCTCCTCCTGCTCGGCGGAGGTTTCCTCCGTCAACCGAGGCGAATACTGCGTCTCCAAGGCGGGCATCTCCATGCTGACTAGGCTCTACGCGGACAGGCTTGCGCCGGAGGGCATCCGGGTGTACGAGGTGCGTCCGGGCGTGATCCGCACTGACATGACCTCCGGAGTTTCGGGAAAATACGACCGCCTGATCGCGGAGGGAGTGTTTCCCATCGCCAGATGGGGAACGCCGGAGGATGTGGCCAGGGCGGTTCGGGCCTTCTGCTCGGAGGATTTCGCCTATACGACCGGCAATTACATCGATGTGGACGGCGGCTTCCATATCCGACGGCTTTGATGGAGAAGAATATGGAGAATCAGGCGATCGGGTTTTATCGGTATCATACCGTCATCGTGGGCAGCGGCGCCGCGGGCTACAACGCCGCGCTGCGGCTGTACGAGATGGGCCAGAGGAATATCGCGATTGTGACCGAAGGGAAGAACCTGGGCACCTCGCGCAACACGGGCTCGGACAAGCAGACCTATTACAAGCTCTCTCTGGGCGGGAGGGAGCGCGACAGCGTGGAGGCGATGGCCCGGACGCTGTTCGAGGGCGGCTGCGTGGACGGGGACATCGCCTATGCGGAGGCCGCAGGCTCCGTGCGCTCGTTCTTCCATCTGGTTGAGCTGGGCGTGCCGTTTCCCACCAACGAATGCGGCGAGTATGTCGGCTACAAGACGGATCACGACCCTCTGAGCCGGGGCACGTCCGCGGGGCCGTATACCTCCAAATACATGACGCAGGCCCTGGAAAAGCGGGCGCAGGCATACGGCATCCCCATCCATGACCGGCACCTGGCGGTCAAGCTCCTCACGTCGGACGGCGGAAAGCGCGCCTGCGGCGTGATGACGCTCGATCAGAGCCGGCAAGGCTTCTGCGTTTTCGCCGCGCAGAACGTCATCTGGGCGACGGGCGGCGAGGCGGGCATGTACAAATCCAGCGTCTATCCGTATGGGCAGAGCGGCGGAAGCGGCGTGCTCTTTGAGGCGGGCGCGCTGGGCAAGAACCTGACCGAGTCCCAGTACGGCATCGCGTCCACGCGCTTTCGCTGGAACCTGTCGGGCTCCTTCCAGCAGGCGCTGCCCCGCTATCTCTCGGCCAACCCGGACGGGAGCGACGAGCGAGAATTCCTGATGGATACCTTTCAAAGCGCGCAGAAGATGATCAACGCGGTCTTCCTCAAGGGTTATCAGTGGCCGTTTGATCCGCGCAAGATCGAGGGCGAGGGCTCCTCGCTGATCGATGTCCTGATCTATCAGGAGGAATTCATCAAGGGGCGTCGAATCTATATAGACTACACCCGGAACCCCGCGGTGCTGGAGCCGGCGGGGAAGGTCGATTTTTCGATTCTCTCGCAGGAGGCGGAGGAATACCTGCGCAACTGCCATGCCCTGCTGGAGACGCCGTTTGAACGCCTTCGGGCAATCAATCCGGCGGCCATTCAGGTGTATCTGGATCATGGAATCGATCTGTCGGCGGACAGGGTCGAGATTTCGGTCTGCGCGCAGCACAACAACGGCGGCATCGCGGCCGACTGCTGGTGGGAGAGCGGGATCAGCCATCTGTTCCCTGTGGGCGAAGTCAACGGGAGCCACGGCGTCTATCGCCCGGGCGGCTCGGCGCTCAACGCCGGCCAGGTCGGCGGCCTGCGCGCCGCCGAGCGGATCACCCACAGGGACGACGGGCAGGCGCCGGAAAGGGAAGAATTCCTCTCGCTTCATGAGGCGGAAATTGCGCAGGTGCTCCGCTTTGCACAGGGCGCCGCAGCGCCCGGGCCGGCGATCGACGTCGCGCAGGAGCTTGACGCCCTCCGCCGGAGGATGTCGCGCTTTGGCGCGTTTATCCGCTCGGAGCAGGGCGCGGAGGAGGCGCTGCGGGAAAACCGCCGCCAGTGGAGCCGGCTGAAGGACAGCCATGCGCTCTCCGACCTCCGCCTGCTGCCGGCGCTCTTCCGGCTCAGGGATCTGCTGACGGCGCAGTACGTCTACCTGGAGGCCATCGCGGATTATATCCGGCATTCGGGCGTCTCCCGCAGCTCCTACCTGATCCATGATCCGCAGGGCGAGCTGCCCCACGAGGGGATTGACGAGTGCTTCCGCAGCAGCGCGGGCAGGCCCGAAAACGGGATGATCCAGGAGATCCGCTACCGGGCGGAGACGGAAACCTGCGAGACTGCGTGGAGGCCCGTACGGCCGATGCCGCAGCCTGAGCAATGGTTTGAAAGGGCCTGGCGGAAATTCAAGGCCGGCGAGTTCTATCGCTGAGCAGGAGAAGCCGCCCGGAGCCTGAAGCAGAGGGATGGGAAATATGGCGGGAATCAAGGATGTTGCGCAGCTGTCCGGCGTGTCGCCGAGCACGGTCTCCAGAACGCTGACGGGCAGCGCGTTCGTCGAGCCGGAGACGAGGCAGAGGGTCATGCAGGCCGTCAGGGAGCTGAATTACAAGCCGAACATGGCGGCGCGGAACCTCAAGGCGGGGGGATCGAGGATGATCGGCCTGATCATCCCGGACATCGTGAACCCGTATTATCCGCAGATCGTCAAGACGCTGGAGGATCTGGCGGTGCAGGAGGGCTATTCGCTTCTTTTCTGCGATGCGCAGGGCGACTTTGAGCGGGAAAAAAAGTATTTTGAGACGTTCCGCACGCTCTGTGTCGATGGCATTCTCTATGTGCCCTCGACGGAGAGCGTGGAATGCGCCTACCCGTATACGGACAGCATCCCCATGGTCATCATCAACAGGACGTTTGACATCAACGCGCCCTGCATCAACATCAACGACGAAGAGGCGACGCAGCATGCCGTCCGGTATCTGCTGGGCAAGGGACACAGCAAAATCGCGCTCTTTTCCAACAACACCCAGCGGCAGTACAACAGCAAGCGCATGCGCGGCTGCGAGCTCGCGTTTCAGGAGGCGGGCAACGAGATCTACAAGCGCTACCTCGTCAAGGATCTGGTCAACGAGGAGGATATCTACCGGCGGACCGTGGAGCTTCTGCGCCGGGAGGATCGCCCGACGGCCATTCTCATGTTCAACGATAACATGGCCATGTGCGTGTACCGCGCGGTCTTCGACTGCGGGCTGCGCATCCCGGACGACATCTCCGTCATGGGCTTTGACGACATCCCGACGGCCAAGTACATGTCTCCGCCGCTGACCACCATGCGCCATGCGACCTACGACACGCTGAAAATCATCTTCAACAACCTGATGTATCAAATCAAGACTCGGGATTTCGGGAAGGGGTCGACCACCTATTACAAGGCGACGCTCGTGGAGCGCGACTCCGTCCGGAACATCCGGGGCTGACCAGCGAAAGGAAAAAGGCATGAACAAGGTCAATATCTTCGACGACATCGAGGGCGTCGAGTTTCCCGCCGGCCGCCGCACCCGCATGGTGATCGGCGAAAACGGCGCGATTCCGGGAGAGAAATTCTGCCAGGGCTATGTGGTCGTCTATCCGGACGGCCGGGTTCCGGCGCACGAGCATGAGACCGTCGAATCCTACACGATCCTGCGCGGCAGCGGGGAGATGACGGTCGACGGCGAGACGACGCCCGTGCGGGAGGGAGACTGCGTGTTCATTCCCTCGGGCAAGAGCCATGCGCTGCACAATACAGGAAGCGTAGATATGCACATGATGTATGTGTATGCGCCGAGCATGGTCGTGGATCACTGGGCGAAGGAGCAGAGCGGCGAGCTGAAATGAGGCCGGCGCCATCGCAAAACATGAAAAAAGGGGCCGCCGCACGGCTGCCCTCTCGCGGAAGGCGGGGGGCCGTGCGGCGGCCTGCTGTTTGGCTCAGGGAAGCGAGCGGTAGATCTCGCTGACGACGCGCAGCGCCTGCGTGCCGCGCAGGTTGTAGCCGCAGTCCCGTTCGGCAGCGGGGCGGGCCTGCCAGTCCCAGAAGGCAAAGCCCCCGACCCAGCTGCGCCGCAGCGCGCTGTCAAACATCGCGCGATACCAGGCGGCCTGCTCCTGCGGGGCGAAGGCGTCGGAAAGCGTCCAGTCGTTCGGGCGCAGGGAGGAGCCCTGCGCGGCCATGCAGCCCAGCTCTGCAAAGAAAAAGGGCTTGCCATAGCGCTGCACGACGCGCTCGATGCGGTCGAGCTGCGCTTCCCAGTCGCCGATGGGGTAGTAGCCGCTGGAGGCGATGACGTCGACGCAGTCCCACCAGGTGACGCGGTCCTCCTGGTATTTGTCGCAGTTGTAGCCGATGGGGCCGGGATAGACGGCGCGCAGGCGGGCGATTAGCGCGCGCCATTCGGTCTCGCGATGCTCGGACATGACCATCTCGCAGCCGGGGAGGAGCATCTCGCAGCCCTCGTCCGCGGCGATGCGGGCGTAGTGCAGCTGGAAGTCCGTATAGGAGGCAAACCAGCGGCTCCAGGCGGGCTCGCCGGGTACATCCTCGTCAAAGAAGCTGATGTAGGCGCGCCAGGTGCCGTCAAGGCAGTTGACCGTGGGCTTGAGGAGGACGCGGATGCCCCGCGCGTGCAGCCGTCGGATGACGGCGATGAGCTCCGCGTCGGTCATGGTATGCGCGGAGGTAAAGGAAACCGTCTCGCTGTGCGCGGTTTTCTGGACGCCGCCCGGCGAGAGGATGACGGTGTTGGGGGCCATATCGGAAAGCAGCGCGTCGAGGCTCTCCGCCGCTTCGGGCGTGGACAGCGCGCCGCGCGGCGCGAAGGGGGCAAAGTTGATGCCTTTGATCAGGTCCATAAAAACCTCCATGAAACAGGATGGAATGCGCGGTGCATTGAGTATAGGTAAGAAAGCTGCGCATGTCAAGCGATTTACTTAAAAGAACACGTTTATTAAAGTAAATTCTGCGCGCGGCGCATCAGGAAGAAGGCGGGGAGAAAGGGAAATCCGTTGCTTTACGTTGTGCAGGGAATATGGTACAATAAAGGGAAGGAAAACGGGAGGCACGAGGAATGAAAAAAGGCGTAACCATGCGGGAGATCGGTGCGGCGCTGGGCGTGAGCACGGTGACGATCTCCAAGGCGCTCGGCGGCAAGGAAGGCGTGAGCGACGCTGTCCGGGAGAAGATCATCAAAACGGCGCAGCAGATGGGCTATCACTATGTGCCGCCGGCAGGCGCCAATGCAGAGCGTGAGCGGCAGGACGAGATCGTCGGTATCCTGACCCCGGACCGGTTTTTCAGCGCGACGTCGTTCTATGCCTCCCTCTATAAAGAGGTGCTCCGGCAGATGGTTGAGGTCGGCATGCTCGGCATGCTGGAGATCGTCACCTCGGAGCAGGAGCGGACGCTGACGCCGCCGGTGACCGTCGCCGGCAGGCGGGTGACCTCGCTGATGCTCATGGGCCAGTTTGACCCCGCCTATGTCGAGATGATCATGGAGGCGGGGCTGCCGACCGTGCTGCTGGACTTTTACTGCGACGGGCCGGATGCCGACGCGATCGTCAGCGACAGCCTCAGCGGCTGCTATCAGCTCACGCGCCACCTGATCGAGCGCGGGCACAGGGACATTGGCTTCGTCGGCTCCGTGCAGTGCACGACGAGCATCATGGAGCGGTACAGCGGCTACATGCGCGCGATGATGTTCGAGGGTTTGCCGATGCGCCCGGAATGGCTGATTGAGGATCGCGATGCCGAGCTGAAATACCTGCCGCAGTTTGAGCTGCCGGAGCAGATGCCCACGGCGTTCGTCTGCGAGAACGACGAGATCGCGATGCGGCTGATCGCGCAGCTGGAGAAGCGCGGGCTGCGCGTGCCGCAGGACATCTCTGTGACCGGCTTTGACAACTTCATCTTCGCGACGCTCAGCTCGCCCGCGCTGACGACCTATTCGGTCGACCTGGGGAGGATGGCGCAGGTGGCGATCCGGCGGCTGAAGAGCCGGATCAGCGACGGCTCCGAGGGGCCGCTGCGCACCATCGTTGGCGGATGGGTGGTGGAGCGCGATTCCACGCGGGACCTGCGGGCGGAAGCAAACTGAACACGGCGCAAGGAAACGGAGCGGTTTGAGTCCTGACGAGGTGGAGCCGTTCCGTTTTTGTATTCACTTCAATCAATCTGTAAGTTAAGTAAATTTCTGAACAAAAACAGGGAAGAGCTGAGCGGTTTCTCCGAAATTGGTTTGACGATTTCGCCGAATGGTCCGACGTCTGACGAAAAATGAGAAAATAAATTGAACAGAATGCAAAGTTACTATTGACGTTTTTAACTTAACGATATATAATTCGATCAGCTAAAACGTTAAGCTACGACCCAACAAAAAAGGAGGAACCAGTCATGAAGAAAACCCTGTCCATGCTCCTGTGCGTGCTGCTGATCGCCGTGGCAGCGATCGCCAGCGCCGAGCTCCCCCGCTACCTGGATCTCAAGGTGGGCGAGGACTACACCGACATCAAGGCCGACCTGATGATCCTCAATCATCGCACCGACCTGGCCGACACGAAGTACCCGGAGTACATCGCCGCCTTCACCTCGCTGTATCCGAACGTTACGATCAAGTTCGACACGATCACGACATACGCGGATGACGCGCTGACCCGCCTGACCGGCGGCAACTGGGGCGACATCATGATGATCCCGGCGCTGGACAAGGACGAGCTGCCGACCTACTTCATCCCCTTCGGCACGAAGGAGGAGATGATGGAGGTCTACAACTTCGCCGACCAGTGGGTGTGGGACGATCTGACCTACGGCGTCCCCTCCACGGGCAACGCGCAGGGCATCGTCTACAACAAGAAGGTCTTTGAGCAGGCCGGCATCACCGAGCTGCCCAAGACGCCGGAGGCGTTCATCGCCGCGCTGCAGGCGATCAAGGACAACACCGACGCCATCCCGCTCTACACCAACTACGCCGCCGGCTGGACGATGGGCGCCTGGGACGCCTACATCGGCGCCTCCTGCAACGGCACGGGCGACTTTACCAACCGCATCATGCTGCACCAGAAGAATCCCTTCTCCGACCGCGGCGACGGCACCGGCCCCTACGCGATGTACAAGGTCCTCTATGACGCGGCGGCGCTGCACCTGATCGAGGACGACTACACCACCACCGACTGGGAAGGCTGCAAGGGCATGATCAACCAGGGCAAGATCGGCTGCATGGTGCTCGGTTCCTGGGCGTACCCGCAGATGGTCGAGGCTGGCCCGAACGGCGACGACATCGGCTACATGTCCTTCCCGATCACCGTGAACGGCCAGCAGTATGCCTCTGCCGGCGCGGACTACTCCTTCGGCATCAACAAGAACAGCTCTGAGGACGACCAGATCGCCGCGATGCTCTTCGTCAAGTGGTTCACCGAGGAGAGCGGCTTCGCCTACAGCGAGGGCGGCCTCCCGATCGAAAAGAAGGGCGAGTATCCGGCGGTGTACGCTGCGTTTGAGGGCATCGAGTTCATTCCGGATACCCCGGCCGTGGCGGGCGAGGAGACTCTGCTCAACGACATGAACGCGGAGACCGAGCTGCGCTTCAACGCGGGCGGCGACGCGAAGATTCAGGAGATCATCGAGCACGGCTTCAACGGCACCAAGACCTTTGACGAGATCATGGAGGACTGGAACGAGCGCTGGACCGACGCGCAGGATTACCTCGGCGTTGAGGTCAACCAGTAAAGCCCGCTCAGACACACATGAAACGGGGGAGTCGGGAGGACGCAGCGTCCTTCCCTCTCCCCTTGCTTTGTCAAGAAGGGAGAGTGCATGTATGACTCAATCCATAACGGCAAAAGGAAACAAGCCGAAGCTCAGCTTTCGCGACTGGTTTGCGCTGCCGCGCGTGCAGAAGTGGTTCGTCATCGTCGCCTTTGCCATCGTTCCGCTGCTTCTGCTGCTGGTATTCACCTATATCCCGTTCGGCAAGATGATCGAATACAGCCTCTATGACAGAAGCTATACCAAGGTTCGCGCCTTCGTGGGCCTGAAGAACTACATCCGCATCTTCACGAAGAAAGACTACTTCGACGCGATGTTCCTGTCTGTCTACTACATGGGAGGCGCACTCGTCCAGCTTGCGCTGGCGCTGTACTTTGCTACCCTGCTCAGCTTCAAGACGCGGGCCGGCAACTTCTTCAAGGGGACGATCTTCTTTCCCTTCCTCATCAATGGTATTGCCATTGGCTTCATCTTCAAGTTCTTCTATACCCGCGGCTTCGTGCTGGACACGGTGCTGCAGGCGCTGGGCATCCCGCTGGAGTCGCTGCCCTACTGGCTGCGCGACCAGAGCATCAACAACATCTCCCTGGTGGCGACCTCGGTGTGGCGCTACACGGGGCAGAACATGGTCATGTTCATCGGCGCGATCATGTCCGTCGACCCGACGCTCTACGAGGCGGCGCAGATCGACGGCGCGAACCGCTGGAAGCAGTTCCTCTACATCATCCTGCCCTCGATCAAGACCATCGTGATGCTCAACGTCATCCTCTCGATCACGGGCTCGCTCTCCGCGTTTGAGCCGCCGTATGTCATTATGGGCGGCGGCGCCTCCGGCACAGCGACCTACTTCATCAAGATGCATCAGGCCGCGCACATCGACCAGAAGGTCGGCATGGCCTGCGCGATGGCCGTCGTGCTGATGGTGATCATCATCATCGCGACGATTCTGCAGAAGCTCTTCTTCCGCTATGTTCTCAAGGAGGGCGTGGATGACGCCGCGCCGGTCAAAAAGAAGAAGAAAAAGGCCGCTGCCGCGGCCCGCGCGTAAGGGGGAGCGAGCATGAGCAAGATGGATAAAATCGAGAGCCTGTCTCCGGCTGAGCGGCTTGCCCGCGCGCTGGCGACGGTCGTCAAGTATTTCTCCCTGCTGCTGGCTGCGTTCATCGCGCTGCTGCCGCTGATCTCCTGTCTGCTGGTCTCCTTCAAGACCGACGAGGAATATCAGCTCACCCCGGTGATGCAGCTCCCGCAGAACCTGCTGAACCTCGACAACTTCCGCCGCGTCTGGGTGGACGGCGACATGGGCCGAGCGTTTGCGACGTCGTTCTTCGTGGTCGTGGTGGTGGTGGCGTTCTCCGTGCTGGTCGGCTCCATGCTGGCCTATGTGCTCAACCGCTTCCGCTTCCCGGGCAATGGGCTGATCCGGAACCTGTTCCTGTTCGCCACGCTGATTCCCGGCATCGCCATGCAGGTGACGATCTACCAGATCATGTCCTCGCTGGGCCTGGTCAACTCGCTCATCGGCTACATCATCCTGCAGTGCGGCACGGACGTCATCTCCATCTACATTTTCCTGCAGTTCTTCGAGAATCTGTCGGTGTCGCTCGACGAATCCGCGATTCTGGACGGCTGCACGTATTTCGGCGTGTTCTTCAAGATTCTGTTCCCGCTGCTGCGCCCGGCGATCGTCACCGTGATGATTCTCAAGGGCATCGGCGTGTACAACGAATACTACGCCGCCAACCTGTATCTGCAGGACAAGACGCGCTTTGTGACGGTGTCCACGGCGCTGTACACGTTCACCGGCCCGTTCGGCAACGCCTACAACCTGATCTGCGCCGGCGTCATCCTGACGCTCATTCCGATGCTGGTGATCTTCATCGCCTGCCAGAAGCAGATTTACAGCGGCCTGGCTGCGGGCTCTGTCAAGGGCTGATCGCATCTCCCTTACGCTCTGCGCGCCCGGAGCGCGCAGAGCTTTTTCAAAACACCTATGGAGGTTATTGATCATGAGCAAGGTCAAGTTACTGACCGGCGGCCCCCTGCCGAACATTCCCTGGCAGGAGCGCCCCGAAAACGACAGGCACGATGCGCCCGTCTGGCGCTATTCGGGAAACCCGGTCATCGCCCGCAACCCAGCGCCCGGCGTTGCGCGCATCTTCAACAGCGCGGTGTGTCCCTGGGAGGACGGCTTCATCGCCGTGCTGCGCGGCGAGCAGGTCAACGGCGTGCCGCATATCTATCTGGGCCGCAGCGCCGACGGCATCCATTGGCAGGTTGACCCGCAGAAGATCCCCTTTGTCAACGAGCAGGGCGAGCCGTTCATGCCGCGCTACGCCTACGATCCGCGCCTTGTGAAGGTCGAGGATACCTACTACATGATGTGGTGCCAGGACTTCTACGGCGCGGCGATCGGCATGGCGAAGACGAAGGATTTCAAGACCTTCACCCGCATCGAAAACCCGTACATCCCCTTCAACCGCAACGCGGTGCTCTTCCCGCGCCGGGTGAACGGGCTGTATCAGCTGCTCTCCCGTCCGTCGGACAGCGGGCACACGCCCTTTGGCGACATCTGGCTGAGCCAGAGCCCGGATATGACCTTCTGGGGCAGGCACAGGCACGTCATGAGCAAGGGCGACAAGTGGTGGGAGTCCGTGAAGATTGGCGCGGGCGCGGCCCCGATTGAGACGAGCGAGGGCTGGCTGCTGCTCTATCACGGCGTGTCGAGCACCTGCAACGGGCTGATCTACTCGATCGGCGGCGCGATCCTCGACATCGACGAGCCGTCCCGCGTGCTCTACCGCTGCGAGAACTTCCTGCTCACGCCGGAGGAGGAATACGAGGAGCGCGGCTTTGTGCCGGGCGTCTGCTTCCCCTGCGCGACGCTGCAGGACACGGACACCGGGCGCATCGCGATCTACTACGGCGCGGCGGATACGGTCGTGGGCCTGGCGTTCACGCAGGTGGACGAGTTGGTTGACTACATCAAGGCGCACAGCGTGACCTGCGAGACGGATACGGAGCCGGGCATCCGCTGAGGTGCGAGGAGAGGGTAAGATGAGCGGACTCCTGTGGGAAAAGGACATCAGGCAGGTGGAGCCTGCGCGGCTGCTGGGGCGGTTTGACCCGCGGCAGCCCGGCCTTGCGATGCACTGGACGGGCAGCGGCGTCGAGCTGCGCATCCGCTGCACGACGCTTGACATGGAGCTGGAAAGTGACTATGCTATGCAGAGCGCCTGGCTGGGCGTCATGGTCGATGGCGCGCCGGTCGCGCGCTTTGCCCTGGCGCGCGGGCGGCGGTTTTATACGCTGCTGGCGGGCATGGACGGGACCGTCGCGCACACCGTGACCATCGTGCGCGATACGCAGCCCGTCCTGGAGGACGAGCGCCTCTTCGTGCGCGCATACAGGATCCGGTCGGACGGCGAGCTGCTCGAGCCCGAAAGGCGGGCGCTTTCCATCGAGTTCATCGGCAACAGCCTGACCAGCGGCGAGGGTCTCATTGGCCCGAGGGACGCGATGGAATGGCGCACGATCTGGCTCAGCGGCATGGAAAGCTTTGCGATGGAGGTCTGCCGCAGGATGAACGCTCAGGGTCGCTGGCTCTCCCAGAGCGGCTGGGGCGCCTATTGGAGCTGGGACGGGAACCGCGAAAACCGGCTCCCGCGCATCTACGACGCCGTCTGCGCGGTGGAGCGCGGCGGCGAAGCGCCCTATGACTTTGAGCAGAACCCCGTCGACGCCGTGGTGCTCAACGTCGGCACGAACGACGCCTCGGCCCTCTCGCGGCTTGAGGGCGGGGAGAGGGAGCGGGCGGCCGCGGCCATCCGCGCGGCGGCGGTCGATTTCCTTCGGCAAATCCGCCGCCGGAACCCGGAGGCGGTCATCCTGTGGGCCTACGGCATGTGCGGCGGCGACATCGCGCCGCTGCTGCGCAGCGCCGTTCAGGAGGTCCGCCACTCGGGCGACAGGCGGGTCGGCTATGTGCAGCTGCCGCCGTGCCCGGAAAAGGGGCTTGGCTCGCGCGCGCATCCCGGAAGGGGCAACCATATCAGCGCGGCGCTGGCCGTGACGAGGCGGCTGAAGCAGGCGCTTTCAGAACAGAGAGGAGCGAAGGCTTGACATGCAGATGAGGGAAGAGGCCCTGAGGCGGGCCGAAATCTTTGCCGAGGGCGAGGGCTTTGACGCGCAGACGCGCCGCGAGGCGCAGGAGATTGCGCGCGACGGGGAGCGGCTGCTTGCCTGCTTTGGCAGCGAGCTGGCGTTTGGCACGGGCGGCCTGCGCGGCATCCTCGGCGTTGGCACGGCGCGGATGAACCGCTATGTCGTCGCGCGCGCGACACAGGGCCTGGCGGACTACCTGCGCAGCACTGGCGGCCGGAGCGTCGCCATCGCGTATGACTCGCGCCTGTGCTCGAAGGAATTCGCGCAGACGGCGGCGGGCGTGCTCGCAGGCAACGGCCTGACGGCGCATGTGTACGACAGGCTGATGCCCACGCCGATGCTCTCCTTCGCGGTGCGGGAGCTCTCCTGCGACGCCGGCATCGTCGTGACCGCGAGCCACAATCCGGCGCAGTACAACGGCTACAAGGTCTACGGCAGCGACGGCTGCCAGATCACCGAGGAGGCCGCCGCAGCCATCACGGCGCGCATTCAGGCGGTCGCCTACGGGCAGGCGCAGGCGATGGAGGAGGGGCAGGCGCGCGCGCTCGGCCTCTGGCGGGACATTCCGCAGGCCGTGTTTGACGCCTTTGTCGAGAGGACGCTGTCCCGCCGCGTGAACCCGGGCGTCACGGCGCCGCTTGCGCTCGTCTACACGCCGCTGCACGGCACGGGGCTGGAGCCCGTGCGCGCGGTGCTTGACCGCATGGCGGGCGTGCATCGCATCGAGGTCGAGGCCCAGTGCGTGCCGGACGGCCATTTCCCGACCTGCCCCAAGCCCAACCCTGAGCTGCGCGAGGCGCTCTCCCTGGGCCTTGCGCTGGCGCAGGAGAAGGGGGCGGACCTGCTCGTCGCGACCGACCCGGACAGCGACCGCGTGGGCGTGGCCGTGCGCCGGGGCGACGGCAGCTACGGCGTGCTGACCGGCAACGAGGTCGGCCTGCTGCTCATGCAGCACATCCTGCGCGCGAGAAGGGACAACGGCACGCTGCCGGAGCGCCCCGTCGTCGTCAAGACGATCGTCACCAGCGACCTCGCGTTTGCCATCGCGGCGGACTACGGCGCCGAGGTGCGCGAGTGCCTGACGGGCTTCAAGTACATCGGCGAGATCATCGGCCGTCTGGAGGCGGCGGGCGAGGCGGAGCGCTACGTCTTCGGCTTCGAGGAGAGCTGCGGCTACCTGGCCGGCACGCACGTGCGCGACAAGGACGGCGTCATGGCCTGCATGCTCGTCGCCGAGATGGCGCAGACGGCCGCGTCGCAGGGCCGCACGCTCGCGGACGAGCTCGATGCGCTCTACGCGCGCTACGGCTGTATGGAAAACCGGCTGCTGAACTTCGACATCGCGGGCGCGGTGCCGATGGAGACGATGCGCGCCGTGATGGCGAGGCTGCGCAAAAATCCGGTGGAGGTGCTCGCGGGCAGCGCAGTTTCGACCTTCAAGGACTACGCGCAGGGCATCGAGGGCCTGCCCATGAGCGACGTGCTCAGCTGCGCGACGGCGGACGGGAAAAAGGCGATCGTCCGCCCGAGCGGCACGGAGCCCAAGGTCAAGGTCTACCTGAGCGCGCGGGCGGCGTCGCGCGAGGCAGCGCGCGCGGCGCTCGACGCGATGGAGCGCGAATGGCGCGCGCGGATACTGGAGGAGGATGCCCATGCGTGAGATGACGCAGGAGATTCGGGAGCACCTCACTGCGGTGCTCCTCCCGTTCTGGAAGGGCCTGCGCGACGAGGCGAACGGCGGCTACGCGGGCTATGTGGGCTACGACCTCGTGCCCGACTTCGGCGCGGTCAAGGGCTGCATCCTGAACAGCCGCATCCTCTGGTTCTTCTCGCAGGCGGCGATGACGCTCAAGGACGAAACGCTTCTGCCCTACGCGCGCCACGCCTACGACATGCTCTGCCGGATGACGGACGTCAAAAACGGCGGCGTCTACTGGTCGGTCAATGCCGACGGTACGGTCTGCGACGGCACGAAGCACACCTACAACCAGGCGTTTGCGATCTATGCGCTCTCGGCGTATGCCAAGGCCAGCGGCTGCCGCGGCGCGCTGGAGAAGGCGACGGCGCTCTTTGATGTCGTTGAGGCGCGCTGCACGGACGAGCTGGGTTATCTGGAGGCGTTCACGGCGGACTGGAAGCCCGAGAGCAATGAGAAGCTCAGCGAGAACGGCGTCATGGCGGAAAAGACCATGAACACGCTGCTGCATGTGCTGGAGGGCTACACGGAGCTCTACCGCGTCGGCGGCGACGCGCGCGTGCGCGAGCGGCTTGTTTTCATCCTGAACGTGCTGGAAAAGCACATCTACAACCCGGAAAAACGCCGGCAGGAGGTCTTCTTCGACCGGACGTATCACACGCTGATCGACCTTCACAGCTACGGCCACGACATTGAGACCTCCTGGCTGGCGGACAGGACGCTCGCCGTGCTCGGCGACGACGCGCTGACCGCGCGCATCCGCCCGCTGCTGATGGCGATGGCGGAGGAAACCCTGGAAAAGGCCTTCACCGACCACGGCTTTGCCAACGAGTGCGAGCGCGGCAGGGTCGATACGACGCGCGTCTGGTGGGTGCAGGCGGAAGCGCTGGTCGGCTTCCTCAACGCATACCAGAGGACGGGCGAAGCAAAGTTCCTGGAGGCGGCGCGCAGCCAGTGGCGCTACATCCGCGACGTCATCGCCGACAGGCGGCCGGGCGGAGAGTGGTACTGGTGCGTGCGCGAGGACGGCACGCCCATCGAAAAGCCCATCGTCGAGCCCTGGAAATGCCCCTATCACAATGGACGCATGGCCTTTGAGGTCATCGAAAGGAGCAGACATGCGCAGCTATGAGCAGATCGAGGCGCAGTATGAAGCGCTGATCGCACAGAAGAACGCCATCGACACCCGCTATGAAAACGGCATCTACGACCGCTGGGTGAACCCCGTGCTGACCCGTGCGCATGTGCCGCCCTTCTGGTGCTACGACCCGAACCCGGAGACGAACCCCTTCATGATGCAGCGCCTGGGCATCAACGCGGCGTTCAACAGCGGCGCGCTGATGGTGGACGGAAAATACACGCTCGTGGCGCGCGTGGAGGGCGCAGACAGGAAGAGCTTCTTTGCCGTCGCGCAGAGCGACAGCGGCGTGGAGGGCTTCCGCTTCTGGGACAAGCCCATCCTCCTGCCGGACACCTGCCCGGAGGAGACGAACGTCTACGACATGCGCCTCACGCAGCACGAGGACGGCTGGATTTACGGCGTCTTCTGCTCCGAGAGCAAGGATCGCAGCGTAAACGACCTCTCCGCGGCGGTCGCGGCGGCGGGCATCGTGCGCACCAGGGACCTCAAAACCTGGGAGCGCCTGCCCAACCTGCGCACGCTGCATTCCCCGCAGCAGCGCAACGTCGTGCTCCATCCCGAGTTCGTGAACGGCGAGTATGCCTTCTACACCCGCCCGATGGACGATTTCATCGAGACGGGCAGCGGTGGCGGCATCGGCTTTGGCCTGTGCGCCGACATCACGAATGCCGTCATCGACGAGGAGCGCATGACCTCCATCCGCCGCTATCACACCATCACCGAGAGCAAGAACGGCGCGGGCGCGGTGCCGATCAAAACCGACCGGGGCTGGATTCACATCGCGCACGGCGTGCGCAACACGGCGGCGGGCCTGCGCTACGTCATCTATGCGTTTGCGACGGCACTTGACGATCCCGCGCGCGTGATCGCGGAGCCGGGCGGCTACCTCATCGCCCCGATGGGCGGCGAGCGCGTGGGCGACGTGGGCAACGTCGTCTTCACCAACGGCGCGATCGCCGCGCCCGACGGGCAGGTCTACATCTACTACGCCTCGAGCGACACGCGCCTGCACGTGGCGACGACGACGGTCGAGCGGCTGGTCGATTACGTCTTTAACACCCCGGCCGACCCGCTTCGCAGCGTCGACTGCGTCAGGCAGCGCTGCGACTTCATCGACCGGAACCTGGCCTACCTGCGCGGAAGGAAGGGATAACATGCTGCGTCTGGCAGCGGTTTTTGGCGAGCACATGGTGCTCCAGCAGGGCAAGCCCATCGCCGTCTTCGGCGAGGCGGACGGCCCTGTGGTCATCACGCTGGCACAGCACAGCGTTACGGCGGCGTGCGAGGACGGACGGTTCCTCGCACGCCTGCCAGCGCTTGCCGCGGGCGGGCCGTACACGCTGACGGCCCGGTGCGGGCATGAGAGCGTGGCCCTGGACGACGTGATGGTCGGCGAGGTCTGGCTGTGCGGCGGGCAGTCGAACATGGAGTTCCGCCTGCGCGACGAGCGGCACTACGCCGAGGCCGACGCGATGCAGGACAGCCGCGTGCGCTTTTATGAGGTGCCGCAGGCCGCTACCATGCACGAAGCGGAGGCGCTTGAGCGTGGCTGCGTGTGGACGCCGCTTGCGCCCGGCGCATGCGCGGACGTCTCGGCGGTGGCGTTCTATGCGGCGCGGGCACTGGCGCAGCGGCTGAACGTCGCCGTAGGCATGATCGTCTGCTGCATCGGCGGCACATCCGCCAGCTGCTGGATGAGCCGGGAGACGCTCTCCGCCTTCCCCGAGGGGCAGGCGTACCTGACGGAGTTTGAGCAGCACGTCGCGGGCAAGACGGACGAGCAGTTTGCGCGGGAGAGCGCGGCCTATCAGCGCGAGGTGGACAGATGGAACGCCGCTGTCGCCGCGCTCAAGGCGGAGAAGCCGGAAATCTCCTTTGCGGAGATCACGGAGCGCGCCGGGGCCTTCCCCTGGCCGCCGCCGTGGGGGCGCACGATGCTGCGCCGGCCGGCCGGGCCGTTTGAGACGATGCTCTCGCGCGTCGCGCCGTATACGCTGCGCGGCTTTCTGTTCTATCAGGGCGAGCAGGATTCGCCGCCCACCCGCGCAGGCGGCTATGCGGCGATGCTGTCGGCGTTGATCGCGCAGTGGCGCGCGCTGTTTGAGGATGAAACGCTCTTCTTCGCGGCGGCGCAGCTCCCGCGCTTCGGGGTGGAGCCGGATGCCGAGGATTGGCCGGCCATCCGTGCGGCGCAGCAGACTGTCATCGACGCGACGGACAACGCCGCGCTGGCCTGCCTGCTCGACTGCGGCGAGCGCGACAATGTGCATCCCACGGACAAGCGGACGCCCGGCGCGCATCTGGCGGCGCTGGCGCTTCGCCACGCTTATGGGCAGGCTGTCCCGGCGGATGGGCCGCGCCTTGTGCGCGCGGCGCGGGACGGCAGCAGCCTGATGCTGGAATTTTCCGGCGCGCTGAGGGAGCAGCCGGCGCTGATGCAGGCGCTTGAGATCGGGGGCGCCCGCCTGCGCGATGCGCGGGTCGAGGGATGCCGCTGCATGCTCGATCTGGAGGCTCTGCAGGAGAGCGTCCGCGTGCGCTATGCGCAGGCAAACTGGTTTGAGCCTGTCCTCATGGGTGAAAACGGGCTTCCGGTCTTCCCGTTTGACGTGAAGGCTTGAAGGACGAAGGGAGAAGGAATATGAAATTGACGCCGATCAAGATGACGCCGGCCTTCCGCTTCGGCAGCGCGACGCCGTGGGGCGGCGAGGGGCTGCGGGCGTTTGGCAAGGCGATTCCTGACGCGCGCACGGGCGAGAGCCTCGAGGTGTCCGTCCTGCCCGGGCTGGAGAGCCGGGACGACGCGGGCCGCACGCTGACGGCGCTGCTTGAGGAGCACGGCGAGGCAATGCGCGGCACGCAGGTGGGCGAGACCTTCCCGCTGCTGCTCAAGCTGATCAGCGCGCGGGAGATGCTCTCCGTGCAGGTGCACCCGGACGACGCCTACGCGCATGCGCACGAGGGAGGCAAGCTGGGCAAGACGGAGGCCTGGGTGATCCTCGCGGCCGAGCCCGGCTCGCAGATCGTCTACGGCATCCGCGAGGGCGTGACGCGCGAGCAGCTGGCGCAGGCCTGCCAAAGCGGCGGCGCAGCCGTGCAGGCCTGCCTCAACCGCGTGGCCGTGCAGCCGGGCGAGGTCTACTACATCCCGGCGGGCATGGTGCATGCGCTGGGCGGCGGCATCACGCTGATGGAAATTCAGCAGTCGAGCGATGTGACCTATCGTTTTTACGACTGGGACCGCGTCGACGCGCAGGGCCGCAGCCGCGAGCTGCACATCCAAAAGGGGCTCGACGTGACCGACGTCACGCTGCATCTTCCGGTCTGTGCCGGGAAGACGCGTCCCTGCGCCGGCGGACAGCGCACGACGTACATCGATGAGCGCGCGTTTACGCTGGAGCGCTGGCAGGCGCAGGGAGAGATGCCGCTCCCGCAGACGCCGGAGCACTTCTCGCTCCTTTGCGCGCTGGGCGAGGGAACGCTCGCCTGGGACGGCGGAGAGATGAAGCTGCGCGCCGGGGACTGCGTGTTCCTGCCCGCGCAGATGGAGCAGACGACGCTGTGCGGCGCGCTGGACGCGCTGGTCTGCTGGCCGGGCAGGAAATGATTTCGTTTTCGGAGCTGGAGCCGTCAGCGCGAAGCGAAGAAGGAGTTTGGGGATGAAATCCCCAAGCAGGTTTGGGCGACAGCCCAACGTGCTTCCCGATGGAGAAGCCATTCTGTAAAGGCAATCAGGGAGCGAAGCGTTACCTGACGGGGATATTCCCTGAATGGATTTGCAATCAGAAGAGATTTAAAAATGCACGTCCCCGACACCGGACATCGGTGTCGGGGACGCGCGTTTTATGGCATTTATTGCTCAAACGGATACCGGACGCCCCACTGGGCGCGCAACGCATCCATCAGCTCGAGGACGCGCAGCGTCTCCGCATGCGGCATCTCCGGGCATTCGAGCTCGCCGCGCTCGAGCGCGCGCAGGCAGGCGCGCACCTCGTATTCGTAGCCCGTGATCTGCGGGGGAACGGGGAAGGCCCGCGGCGAGGTGAAGCCGTCGTCCTGCGTGAAGAGCTCGATTCTCCGAATGTTGTTGACATTGTCCGTGACGACATAGCCCTTGCTGCCGCTGATCAGGCAGCGGCGGTCGCAGCGGCTGCCCATCCCGGCGCTGAGCACGGCCATGCGCCCGTCGGCGAAGTAGAGGGTGAAGCTCTCCTGATAGTCGACGCCCGCGTCGGTCAGCTCCGCGCTGCTCTCGATGCGAACGGGATCGCTGCCGAACATCATGCAGGCGAAGTTGAGCGGGTAGACGCCCACGTCCAGCAGCGCGCCGCCGGCCAGCTCGGGGCGGATCAGCCGCGGCACATCGTCGATGGGGTAGAAGAGGCTCGCGGAGAGCATTTTGATGTCGCCCAGCACGCCGCTGTCCATGATCTCCCGAAGGATCTGCCGGGAGGGCATGTAGCGCGTCCAGATGGCTTCCGTGACGAGCACGCGCTTCTCCTTCGCCAGCGCGAAGACCTCACGGGCCTGCTGCGCGTTGGCGGTAAAGCTCTTTTCGCACAGGACGGCCTTGCCATGCGCGATGCAGAGCTTCATGTGCTCGGCATGATGGGAATGCGGCGTGGCGACGTACACCAGGTCGACCTTGTCGTCGCGCAGCATCTCCTCGTAGGAGCCGTAGGCGACCTCGAAGCCCTCGCTTTTCGCGAAGGCCTGCGCGCGGGAAAGGTCGCGCGCGGCGACGGCGTAGAGACAGACGCTCTCGCCCTGCGCCTTCATGCCGCGCAGGGTCTCGGCCATGGCCAGGGCGATCTTGCCCGCGCCGAGAATGGCGATATGGGTCATGGGAAGGTTCCTCCTCTCTGAAATTCAGAAATCCGGACAAGGCGCCTGCCTTGTGCGCAGCAGACAGGGCGCCCAAAGGAAACGCCGGAAGCGGGGCGGCAGCGTGCCGCCAGGGCCAGTATACCACAGCGCAGGCGGGGAGAAAAGGAGGATTCTGCCGGAAACGGAAAATCCATCAAAACCGGCATGATGCCGGTTGCATTTCCGACCAAGTGATGCAAGTCCCATGGCTTTGAGGCCGAGTCCGAAGCTTTGCAGAGAGACTTTCAGCGTAAAGATGGAAAAAAGCCCTTGACATCGCCGCTGCGGCTGATTATAATGAAATCATGCAAGCGGTTGCACCAAGGAAGGAAAGAGGAGGGGCTTCGCATGGCCGTCACGATCCACGACGTCGCCAGACTGGCCGGCGTCAATTCGTCTACGGTTTCCCGCGTCATCAACGGGAAGGCCACAATCAGCCCCGACACCAAGGAGCGCGTCTATGCCGCGATGCGCGCGCTTGACTATCATCCCAATTCCGTCGCGCGCAGCCTGGCCAGCGGCCTGAGCGGCGCCATCGGCGTCGTCGTCGACGCCCGGGACGCGGAGGCCTTCAGCAACGTCTTTTTCAGCCGCAGCCTCTTCGCCATCGAAAAGGTCGCGCAGTCGCGCGGCTATCAGGTGATGATCGCCAACGGCGCGCAGGACCATGGCGCGACCGTCGAGCATCTGATGAAGGAGCGCAAGGTCGACGGGCTGATCCTGCCGCCGACGACCATCCGGCCCTCGCTGATGGAGGCGATCGGCGAGTTCCCCTACGTCGTGCTGGGCACGCCGGATACTCTGCGCAGCGACACCTGCTGGGTGGACAACAACAACGAGCAGGGCGCGGAAATCGCCGTGCGCCATCTTCAGGAGATGGGCTACGGCGCCATCGCCTACCTCGGCGGCTATCAGAAGCGGGGCTTTACCAAGCGCCGCGTCCGCGGCTACCAGAAGACCGTCGGCAAGGGACAGGAGACCGTGCTCTCCACGGACGGCACCGTGGAAAACGCCTATGCCGTCGCGCTGGAGGCGCTCGGGGGCGAAGCGCGCCCCGATGCGTTTGTCTGCAACGACAACCTCGCCGCCTTCGGCCTGCTCAAGGCCTGCAGGGCGCTGCACCTGGCCGTGCCGCAGGATGTCGGCATCGTCGCCTTTGACAACTATCCGCTGGCGGAATACACCGATCCGCCGCTGACCATCGTGGACATCGACACCTCCATGCTCGGCGAGCAGACCGCGCAGCTGCTGTTCCGCCGCATCGACAACCGGACGGGCAACCAGCAGATCATGCTCTCGACGGCGCTCGTGCGCCGGGCTTCATCGGAAAGGAAGGATCAAACAGGATGCTGACCTCTGCGATTCGGCACCTTTCTTTTTACCCGTTTATGCAAGCGCTTGCACGAAACCGCGTCTGCTTCCTGCTGGAGGCGGCGCCGGGCGACCTGGCCGCCTGCGAGTGGGTCGGCTGGAAGCGCAGCGAGCCGGGCCGGCAGATCCGCCGGCGGATGTCGCCGCGCCCTGACGACGGGAGGACGGAGCAATGGACCGCCGAGGTGGAGTTCCCGGAGGAGGCGCATTACATCCGGTACGGCTTCTGGCTCGAGGATGCGTCGGGGCGAAGGGCGTGGCTCAATGCCCGCGGCGCGCAGGCGGACTTCACCGGGACGGGAAACTTCGAAATGCTGCAGATCAACGGGACGGACGTGATCGCCGTGCCCGGTTGGGCGCAGGGCTGCGTCTACTACCAGATATTCCCGGAGCGGTTTGCCCGGCATGGGCAGGGCGGCGCGTTTGCGCCCTGGGACGCGGCGCCGACGCGGGAAAACTTTCTGGGCGGCAGCCTGCGCGGCATCATCAACCGCCTGCCCTACCTGACGGAGCTGGGCGTCGAATGCCTGTATCTCAATCCCATCTTCCGCGGGGATTTCAACCACAAATACGCGACGACGGATTACTTTGACGTCGATCCCGCGCTGGGGACGAAGGGGGACCTTTGCGAGCTCGTGCGGCTGTGCCATGCGGCGGGCATCCGCGTGATCCTGGACGGCGTGTTCAACCACACGGGCATCCACTTCGCACCGTTTGAGGATCTCGTGAAAAACGGGCCCGGGAGCCGCTATGCCGGATGGTTTTATCCCAAGCGCTATCCGCTTGAGATCGATCCGGCCTGCTATGAGTGCGTCGGGGACTATCCCTACATGCCCCGGCTCAACGGCGCGAATCCCGAGGTTCGCTGCTTCGTGCGCGACGTGCTGCTCTACTGGCTGCGCGAGGCGGGCATCGACGGCTGGCGGCTGGATGTCGCCGACGAGCTGGACCGCCACGCCGTCGCATGGTGGCGCGAGGAGGTCAAGCGGGCGCATCCCGACGCCCTGCTGCTGGCCGAGACCTGGGGGGATGCGACGCGTCTGCTCGGGGCGGACGGCTTTGACACGGCGATGAACTATCTCTTCCGCGACGCGATGGTCGATTATTTCGCCCGCGGCGCCATCGGAGAGACGGAGCTGCAGCAACGCCTGCACGGCATGCTGATGAAATATCCGGACTGCGTGAATCTGGCGATGTACAACTGCCTGGGCAGCCACGACACGGCCCGCTTCCTGACCGAGGCCGGCGGCGAGGTCTGGCGGCTCAGGCTGGCGATGGCCTTTCAGATGCTCTTTCCCGGCGCGCCGGCGATCTACTACGGCGACGAGATCGGCATGAGGGGCGGCAACGACCCCGGCTGCCGCGGCGGCATGGCCTGGGACAGGCAGGACGCAGAGCTGCTCGCCTGGCAGAGATCGCTCATCGCGCTGCGAAGGGCGCACGCCGCCCTGCGCACGGGCCGGTATATTCCGCTGACCCCGGACGAGGAGGCCAAGCTCTTCGCCTTCGCTCGGGAGGATGCGGCGGAGCGGATTACGGCGGTCTTCAACACCGGAGATCGGACACAAACCTGGGATTCTGCGGGAGAATTCGTGCACGTTCTGCCGCATTCCGTCAATATACTCATACGACCTGTTCAGAAGGAGGAAAAACCATGCGTCCTTACAGAAAGCTCATTGCCGTGATGATCGCCTGCCTGCTGATGATGACCTGCGCCCCGGCCCTGGCCGAGCCGGTCACGATCAACTTCTGGCACCATTACAGCGCGCAGTCGGCCGAAAACGAAACGCTGATGAACGTGCTGATTCCCGCGTTTGAGGCGGAGAATCCCGATATCCGCGTGAATGCCGTCTCCCATGAGTGGGCGGAGCTGCACGACAAGGTGCTCGTCAGCGCCAATTCGAACGCGCTGCCCGACGTGGCCCGCTGCGACATCGCCTGGCTGCCCGAGTTTCAGAAGATGGGCATCCTCGTCGCGCTGGACGAGGAGATGCCGGACTTCGCCAGCGTCAGCGGAGCGCTGCTGGAGAGCGCCATGTCTACCGCCGTCATTGACGGGCACGACTACGCGCTGGCGCTGAACACGAACAGCAAGATCGTCTTCTGCAACACCGCCATGCTCGAGGCCGCCGGCGTCGGCGTGCCGACGACGATAGAGGAATGGGCGCAGGCGCTGCGCTCGCTCAGCGGCGAAAACGAAAACGGCCAGCAGATTTGGGGCTGGAACGAGCCCGCGCTGGCCGGCTGGAACATCTGCCCCTTTATCTGGAGCTTTGGCGGCAGCTTGACCGACGCGCAGCAGACCGTCGCCAGCGGCTACCTTAACGGCCCGCAGACCGTGAAGGCGGTGGAGACCTTCGCCGCGATGGTCCAGGAGGGCTGCATCACGGGCTTCAACGCCGGCGATATCCCGATGACTGACGGCTTTGGCACCGGGCGCTACGCGATGATGCTGGAAGGCCCGTGGAAGTCCGCGGAGCTGGCCGGCGCCTATCCGGACGTCGCCTATACCACGGCGCCAATCCCGGCCGGCGAGGGCGGCAGCATCTCCGTGCTCGGCGGCGAGGATATCGCGATGTTCAGCACGGCCAACCGCGAGGCGGCCTGGAAGTTCATGCAGTTCATGACCGGAGAATTCGCGCAGACCGAGATGGCCAAATGCGGCCAGATCCCGGTCAACAGGGCGGCGCTGGCAAGCGACGTCGTCAAGAACGCGGACTACGCCCCCTTTATCGAGGCGATTCAGACCGCGAAGGCCCGCCCGACCGTGGCGGCCTGGAGCGAGATGGACAACGACCTGAGCGTCGCCATGACCGCCATCGTGACGGGCGAGAAGACGGCGCAGGAGGCGCTTGACGAGCTGGCCGTCCGCTGGGACGCGCTGCTCAGGTAAACGGAACCGGGCGGCGGGGCAGAGGACTGTCCCCGCCGCCTGCTCTCTGAGGTGAGAATTATGAGGCTCAAATCCCGTGCCCACAGGGCGCAGCTCGCCGCCCTGCTGCTGCCGGGCCTGCTGATCTTTGCGATGTTCACGGTCTACCCGATCGTTCGCCTGTTCATCATGAGCCTGTGCGATATGAGCTTTTCGTCCATGCTCACCCAGCCCTTCGCGGGGCTGATGAACTACCGGGAGGTCTTTTCGGACAGCACCTTTTGGACGGTGTTTGTCAACAGCGTGGTCTATACCCTCGTCACGGTGCCGGGGCAGATGGCGCTCGGGCTGCTCGTCGCCATCCTGCTTGACGGCATCGGGCGCCTGAGCGTCACCTTCCGCGTCATCAACTATCTGCCGGTCGTGACCTCCTGGGTGATCGCGTCGCTGGTCTTCCGCTACATCTTCAACACGGAGGGGCTGCTCAACTACTTCCTGTGCAGGGTGCTGGGCGTGACGGCCTCCAACATCCGCTGGCTGGATACGCGCTGGAGCGGCCTGACCGTGGCGATGCTGCTGGGCATCTGGAAGGGCGTCGGCTGGAACATGGTGATTTTTCTGGCGGCGCTGCAGCAGGTGCCCCGGGACCTCTACGAGGCGGCGCAGATCGACGGCTGCGGCGCGTTTCGCAGGTTCCGCTATGTCACGCTGCCGGGCATTCGGGGCACGATCCTCTTCGTGCTCATCGAGCTGACGATCGGCGGCTTCAACGTGTTCACCTCCATCAAGATGATCACGGGCGGCAAGCCGGCCCATCAGACGGATACCCTGCTGACGTGGATGTACTACAAGGCATTCAGCACCGGCAAATTCGGCTATGCAGCGGCGCTGAGCTTCGTGATGGCGCTGACGCTGGGCCTGCTGGCCATCGTGCAGTTCCGCATGATGCGCAGCCGGGACGCGTGAAGGGAGGGAGCGCCATGAAGAGCAGAAGCCCCGCCAGAATCGCAGGCACAGCCCTGCGCTATCTCCTGCTGGCCGTCGGCACCGTGGTCTCCACGCTGCCGATGATCTACATGATTTCCACCTCTCTGCGGCCAAACGGCGCGCTGTATGAATACCCGCCGCGCTTCTTCCCCCGCTGGGAGGCGCTGACGCTTCAAAACTACGGCTACATCCTGCACCAGAGCAAGTTTTACCTGAATTTCCTCAACTCGGTGGTGGTCTCCGTGTCGACCATCCTGATCGCGGCGGCGGTCGCCTCGGCGATGGCGTTCGTCCTGGGCAAATTCAAATCCCGCGCGACCAACGCGCTCTTCGCCTTCATTATCATCACGATGATCATCCCCGGGACGACGATGATCGTGCCGCAGTTTGAGCTGGCGACAAAGCTGGGTCTGGTCAACCGGCTCTGGGGGCTGATCCCCTTCTATGTGGCTTGGGTGATCCCGTTTTCGACCTTCATGATCAAGGGGTTTATGGAGAACATCCCGGGGGAGATCATGGACGCCGCCTGGATGGACGGCGCGAGCGTCTTCGGCGTCTACGGCAGCATCGCGCTGCCGCTGGCCTCGCCCGCCATCGCCTCGGTCAGCATCTTCAACTTTCTGACCGCCTGGGAGGAATATCCCTGGGCGAACACGGTCATCAACGACAACAGCAAGCGCACGCTGCCCATCGCCATCGCGGGCTTTTTTGGCCAGCACCAGTTCACGCAATGGGGCTACGTCTTCGCGATGTCCGTGCTGACGCTGATCCCGGTCGTGCTGATCTTCATCTTCTGCCAGAAATTCTTCGTGCAGGGGCTGACGGCCGGAAGCGTCAAGGGATGAGGGCCGGAGCCCGAAGAGGGCGAACGGTCACAGCGGCGCGATTGCGCGAAACCATACAAGAGCCAGGAGCATCTTCCGCTTTGGGAGGATGCTCCTGGCTGATTTAGACGATCTGCGCGCGTTCAGGCATCTCATTCCGCGTCCCTGACGCGGGGCTTCAGAATCCCCCGGAGGGTATCCTCCAGCACCGCCATGTTGACCGGCTTGGCCACATGTGCGTCCATGCCCGCCTTGAGGGAGGCCTGGATATCCTCGGTGAAGGCGTTGGCCGTCATCGCGACGATTGGAATGGTGCTTGCCTGCGGATGGCCGCTGCGGCGGATCGCGCCGGTCGCCTCGTAGCCGTTCATCACCGGCATCTGCACATCCATCAGGATCAGGTCGTAGGTGCCCGGCTTGGAGCGCTCGAAGGCCTTGACGGCCTCCCGGCCGTTTTCGCACAGATCCGGGTATGCGCCGGACTTTTCAAGGAGCGCGGAGAGAATTTCGGCATTGAGCTTGTTGTCCTCCACGATGAGGATGTGCCGGCCGCTCAGAACGCTGGCCTGACCGCCGCCATCGGGCTCTGCCTGATCCCTTCTGATGATCGCCGCGGCATCCGGCGTCTGGCAGATCTGGAACGGGATATCGACGATGAAGGTGGAGCCGACGCTCTTCTTGCTCTCCACGCGGATCGTGCCGCCCATCAGGTCGACGAGGTTTTTCGTGATCGCCATGCCCAGGCCCGTGCCCTGAATCTTGCTGGTGCGGCTGTCTTCCTCGCGGCTGAAGGAGTCGAAGATGTGCTCCCGGAAGCCGTCGCTCATGCCATAGCCGTTGTCGGAGACGACGATCGTGTAGCGCGCCATGTTGCCGGAGGCGGAGCGCTCCGAGATGCGGAAGCGGATGTAGCCGTTGGCGGGCGTGTACTTGACCGCATTGGAGAGGAGGTTCATGCAGATCTGGTTCAGGCGCACCTTGTCCACCACGATGGCGTCGTGCGTCACATTGCGCGCGTCGATGACGAAGGTATGCCCCTTGGCGAGCATCTGGGGCCGGATGATGGTGTCGATCTCGTCCACGATGCAGGCGATCGATTCTGCCGAGAGGTTCAGCGTCGTCTTGCCGCTCTCGATACGGCTCATGTCCAGCACGTCATTGATCAGGCCGAGCAGATGCTGGCTGGAGGCCTGGATCTTCTGCGTGTATTCCCGGACCTTCTGAGGGTCGCCCAGGTCCTGGCTCAGCAGGGAGGAGAAGCCGACGATGGCGTTCATCGGCGTGCGGATGTCGTGGGACATGTTGCTCAGGAACGTGCTCTTGGCGCTGTTGGCCGCCTCCGCGATCTTGAAGGCCTCCTCCGCGGCCTGCCTGGAGGCCTCCGCCTCCTGGCGGGAGACCTCGAGCTTGGCGTTGGTCTCCTGCTCCTGCTGGTAGAGCTGGCCCTGCTGCATCATCTTCATGATGATGACGAGGATCATGATGAAGACCGCGGCGAGCACGAAGCCGGCGTAAACCAGCGTGTCGATCACGGTGTCGACCAGAATCTGCGTGTTGGTCGCGACGAACTGCGCGGGGATGACGAGCAGGAGCACCCAGTCGGTGTCGACCATGCGGTGGAGACAGAGGTAATACTCCGTCTCGCCCAGGGAGGCGTTGGCCATTGCGTTGCCCGTCATCTCCAGCGCGTGCATGCAGCGCGCGTAGCTGTTCCCGTGGGAATATGCCATGTCCGCGAGGATGCTGTAGATGTTTCTGCCGACGAAGACACGGTTGGCGGCCTCGGAATCCGTCGAGTACAGCTTCGTTCCGGTGCTGTTCATGACGTACATGGTGCTCTGCCCGCTGAATGCATCCGTGTGATAGCACTCAATCAGCATGGACAGGTCTTTGAGGTAGCCGCAGAACTGGATCGTGGCATCGTCCAGCTCGAGGGGCGTCTCCAGCCGGTTGATGAACAGGATGTCCGTGGAGTTGGTGCCGAAGATGTTGGTGACGCTGCTGACGCGATCCTGGCAGTCCACGAGCTCCTCAATGTTGTAGATCACGCCCTTCTTGCCGGAGGCGGAGTAGTAGCGTCCGCTGCTGTCCACGACGATGGGCATGAGCTTGTTCGTTCCGGCCTCGAAGATCTCCTCGAGCATCTGCAGGTGTCCGACCAGCTCGGCGATCGTCCGGTCGCGCTCGCAGATCACCCAGTTTGTGATGAACTGGGCCGTGTCCCACTCGTGCCGCATGAGCATGTCGATGCTGGAATACAGCTCCTGGGTGACCTCGGTCATCTGGTTCAGCCGTTCCTGATAGATCAGCTCGGCGAGATATTCGTTGTAGGTGTTGAAGGCAAGCGTCGCTCCGACCCCGATGACGATCATGATCACCACGGGAATCAGGATGCGGGTTTTCTGAGCATTTGTCTTTTTCACGTTTTTCTCCGCCGGCCGCAGCGCGCCGGATCAGGGTTCCCAGAGGATATTGGAGGGCCGGAGGGCGTCGACCCCCTCAAGGTATTCCTCCATCGCAGTCAGCCCGACGATGCCGCTGTCGGTCATGGTGCTCTCTGCGGCGACCTCCTCCGTGATGCCTGCGAAGCAGACCGTGTAGACCTGGTCGTCGGAAAGCGCAAAGCCCTCGGGCGCGACGAGCACGTAGGGGTAGGTGTTTCCGTCGCCGTTCATGTCAAAGCCAGTCTCAAGCAGCTCGCGGATCCGCGCGCCGGTGAAGGGATAGGTCTTTATCGTGCCGTACCAGCCCGTGGGCAGCCAGCAGACGATGTCCATCTCGGTCATCTCCAGCGGCATCATCGCGCCGCCGATGCCGTACATATTCTCCTCGTCCGCGCGCACGCCGGCCTTCCATTCGTTCAGGGAGATCAGCGCGAGATCCGCGCCCGCGCTTTCGCAGAAGACCATGCCGGTCAGCCGGGCGAGATCCTCCGCGGAGAGCGGCTCCTCGATCGAGGCGTAGATGTGAGGGCCTGAGACGAGGCTCTCCGCCTGGAGCGCGTCCATCGTCGTCATGACGTCCATGGCGGTGCAGTCGCCGCGCAGATAATCGAGAAACCGGTTGCCCACGCCCACCATGAGATCCTCCCAGCCCGGGTAGATCAGCGGCGCGACATGCCCCTCGGCGATGAAGTCCTTGTATGCATAGAAGGGGCTCGAGGCCGGCATCTCCCAGCCCTTGAGGGAGCAGACGCGGGCCGTGGCCGTCTCGTAGCGCTCCATGATCCGCATCATGCCCTCCTGCGTGGAGAGCAGCTCCATGACCTTGAGCGCGTCGGCGAGCTTCTGCTCGTTGCCGGGCGCCTCCAGCTTCTTGCTCAGGCCATAGGCGCGCACGGTGGCGGTGATGAACATGTTCTGTGTGCCATCCTCGGAGAGGTAGGGGAGCGGCTTGAGGACGTCGCCCGTGCCGTCGTCCGCCGTGTTCCAGAAGCCCATGCTGCCGATGAAGAAGGCGGTATTGCCTTCCCGGAAGTGGAGGCGGATCGTGTCATCCATCGACTCGCACTGCAGCATGCCCAGGTCGACCCATTTCTGGATGTAGTCAAACGTGCCGGCAAGGCCGTCGACAGCCGTAGCCTTCCCCTCGAGGAAGTCGCGCTGCCAGCGGATGCCCTCCAGCGAGCGGAAGAACGCCGTATCGCCGATGTTGCACATGTATTGGAAGCCGTATTCCGGCAGGTTGGCCGCGCAATCGGAGAGGTCGTAGCCGGCCGCCTGGATGACGGGCGCCAGCGCCTGCAGTTCCGCAAAGGAGGTGGGTACCTTCCAGCCCTCCCGCTCAAACAGCGAGGCGTTGTAGACCATGCCGATGACGTCGTAATCCGCCGGCAGCAGGTAAACCTTGCCGTCCAGCTCGTATTGGGCGATGCGCGCCTCGTTGTAGTTGGCGGTAAAGCCGTACTTGGACAGGTCGATCAGGTTTTCTTCGTACTTGTCATAGCAGGTGAACATCTGCGTCGTGCCGTAGATGTCGGGCATGTAGCCGGTGAGAAGCTGATCGTACATGTACTGCGTCGTGTTGCCGCCCCGGTAGGGGATGACCTCGATGTTGATCTCCGGATAGATGGATTCGACGTATTCGATGAATTCGGAATACTCCCTGCCGCCGGACATGATCGTGATGGGCTCGTGCTCCGCGTGCTGCGCAGACGCCGGGACGCCGTCTGACCCGATGGTCCCGCAGGCGGTCAGGCTCAAGACCAAAAGCAGGGCGGAGATCCAGGCAAGCCGTTTGATTCTCTTCATGCTTCTCTCCTTTTCTGTTGTTGGATACGGAAACAGATCAAAATGGATAGTAGTATCTGAAGAGTATATTATGCGCGCCGGGGAGAAATATGCCAATGGCTTCGGCTTTTTCGTGCAGGGCCCATGGAGCGCAAAAAATGAGGACGAAAAACGCGATGTCTGCCTGGAAAGAGGGAAAAGAAGGCCGCCCGCGGCGCAGAGCACGCGGGCGGCCTGTGGGGCCTTATTCAGGGGAGGGGGATTACTTCGCTGCGTAGGCGGCGGCGTTCTCGCCGGCGATGCCGCCAAAGACCACATCGACAGTCATGGGGTTGGCGCCGTTGGTGCCCACATACGCGCACTCGCCGGCCGCATACAGACCCGGGATGGCTGCGCCGTCGGCGTCGGTGACCTCGGTGGCGGTGTTGGTCACGATGCCGCCGAAGGTGCCCTGCACATGGGCGGTCAGCTTGCAGGCGTAGTACGGCGCCTCGTCAAAGGTGAGGTTGAGCATTGCGCGGCCGAATTCCTCGTCCTTGCCGTTGGCGACATAGCCCCTGTAGGCCTCAACCGTCCCGGCCAGACCGGCCGCATCGACGCCGATCTTCTCGGCCAGCGCTTCGAGGGTATCGGCGCATTCATACATGCCCAGCTTGCCGTACTCGCGCACGTCGGCGATGCTGTCGATCATGGACTGATCGAAGATGGCCCAGCAGGTGCCGCCCTGCTCGACGACCTTCATACCCACGCCGTAGCCGCCCTGGTCGTTCACGAAGCGCTTGCCGTCCGCATTGACCACGATGGCGCCGGTGTTGGGCAGGCAGCCCATGTAATACACGCGCACACCGTCGGTGTAGTAGGTGAAGTTGACGCGGACATGCTCCATGTTGCCAAGCTGTGCGCCGACGGCAGCCGCCATCCTGTGGCCGTCGCCCTTCGCGCCCACCGAGCAGGAGAAGTTGTAGCCCTTGAGGGAGGGCTGGTACTGCGCGACCCTCTCGTTGTCCGCGCCAAAGCCGCCGGAGGCCAGGATGACGGCCTTCGAGCGGATCGTGTATTCGCCGGCGTCATTTTTGACCTTGACCCCGGCTACGGCTCCGTTCTCCATGACGAGCTCGGTCGCCGCGTTGCCCACGCGGATGTCCACGCCGTTCTTCTCCACCTCATTCTGGAGCGCGGCGACGATCACCTGGCCCAGCTTGCCGGACTCGCGGGACGTCGTTGCGAACACGGCGCCGCCCGCCACGCTCAGCGGCGCGCCGATGGAGCGGAGCCAGTCCGCCGCAACGCCGTTCTGCTGGGCAAGAATGGTCAGGGCCTCCTCACTGTGACCCGGGTTGGCGGCGATGAGCGAGGCGGCATTGGCGTCGCTGGTGACGGCGTTGCCCAGGGCCTTGTGGGTCAGATCCTCCGTGGCGCCGAAGGCCTCGATCGAATACGCAGAGGTGCCGCCCAGGAAGTCGAGCTTCTCCAGCAGGATGACGCTGCTGCCGGCCTGCGCCGCTTTGACCGCCGCGGTCATGCCCGCAGCGCCGCCGCCCACGACGACGACATCTGTCTCGGCGTCCACGGCGACCTGATCGGTCGGAATCGGGCTGCGCAGATCCTGGGGATTCGCGCCGGCCTGTTTGATGCAGTCGTATGCCGCCTCCAGGAATGCGGCGCTGGAGATCGTCGCGCCCGCAACAATGTCCACGGCGACGGACTGATGCTCGACGATCTGCGCCGGGTACAGCTCCATCGGCACGTTGCCGGTCAGATAGGTTTCGTTGTGCGTCACCACGCGCACGTCGAGGATCGCGTCCTCGCTGAAATCCATCTGCAGGACAACGGGGCCGTTGCGTCCCTCGGCGATGGACGTGTAGGTGCCCGGCGTGAAGGACACGCCATCGGCCGCTGCACAGGAAAACAGCAGGATCAGGCACAGGGCCGCACAGAGGATGTGCTTCAGGGTCTTCATCATGGGTTGCCTCCTTCTTTGAGTAGACAGATTGTGAAAAAGAAGATATAATTCACAACAGCTACCTGTTTATGGATATCATAAACCGTGGGGCAACCCCACAGTCAACACAAACCTTTCACAATGAGGTCAGTTATGAAAGACACCGTCAGACAGCTCTCGCGCAGGCTTGGCGTCTCCACCGACACCATCCGCCATTACCGGGAGATGGGGCTTTTGCATCCCCAGATCCACGAGAACGGATACGCCTACTATGGGCTTGACGACATGCTCCGCATCCTCGTGACGAAGGAGATGCGCAGCATGGATATCTCCTTGCCGGAGACGCAGGACTTCCTCAACAACCGCAGCATGCACAACTACTGCGATTGGCTGACGCTGCGCGAGCACGCGCTCAACGACCGCATCCGCTACCTGCAGCTGGAGCTTGACCGCCTTCAGGAGACGAAGACCTATGCCAGCTGCGGCGTGCGCCTGCTGGGCAGGGTCGAGGAGTTTGACGGCCCCGGCACATGGGCGATCTGCTCGATCGGCGTGGAGCGGCCCTACGAGCGCGGCGAAGCGCTCAGCGAATGGATTGAGCACTTTCCCTTCACCTATGTCTCCGTCACCATCTCCCTTGAGGATCTGCTCGGCACGCAGGGCGATGCGCCCTATCCCGTCGGCATTGGGGCGGGCGCGCTGGAAAAGTATGTGCATACCTTTTCGCTTCCGCTCCCGGACGATGCCCATTTCCAGCCGGGCGGCCACTTTATCCGAACCTGCATTGTCACCCACGATGCTTTGCACATTACGCCGAAGGATCTGGAGCCCCTGCACGCATACATCCATGCGCACGGCATGCGTTATGTCAGCTGTACGGGCGGACGCATCCTGTTTATGGAGGAGAAAGGCGACCGGCCCGCCTACTATTTGCTCGTCTGGGTGCGGGTCGAAAGGACGGAATAGGCGCCCTTGCACCGGCAGGATGCCGGGCGAGGTGCCCGCAAGCGCCCGGCAGCCCTCATTTCGGGGGTGGCAAAGCGGAAAAGCCATCATCCGAGGGCAAAAAGAAAAACCGCCAACGGCGCGAAGAACGCGGGCGGTTTGTGGTGCACTGGGCAGGTTTCGAACCTGTGGCCTTTTGAATCGTAAACTTTCTTTGATCTTTATGAGTGAGAACGGATGTGCCTGGTTGGGATGCGTGTGAAGCGGTAAAGAGATGTGTTTGGAGCGGACACTCTCCGGGCTAACGCTGCACGGCGACCGCGATCTGCTAAGCCCCCGGCTCAGACGGCCAAGAACCTTTTTATTCATGGCGTCATCCTCTTGAAGGTATTGAAGAACCACCTGTCAGAGCGAGCCACAGGGCGCTCAGGCTTTCATCCCTTCATCGAGTATTTTTCAGAATCAATGAGTCAGGCCTTTATTCAGATGAGCGCAGTTTTCGCAGAGCTTGAGCCGGCGATCATCAGAGCCAGGGTGCGAAGTGGGATGAAGAGTGCTCGTGATAAGGGCGTAAAGGTGGGCCGCAAGCCCACAACCAAAGATGACATTCCTGCGATCTTCTACAAGCATTATCCTGCTTTTGTTGCGAAGCAGATGAATGTGAGCGAGCTTGCGAGAGTGTGCGATCTGAGTAGGCCAACTGTTTATAAGTATTTGAAGTTGATAGTATGAGTAGTTAGCATTTCTAATTGATAGAAATAGATAAGAGATGCAACTAAGTGTTATGACCACTTGTTTACAATGGTTTGCTGTGGTATTATGTTTAGTGTAGTAGTTTTATTGAGGCTTAAGAGGTGGAAGAATGCGCACAGCAAAAGAGCAAAGAGAAATAAGATTTATCTATAATAAGCACAATAAGTCCACAAAATATAAACTTGAGATTGATGATAATAGAATTGTTTTTCCTGAGAACATTCGATTAATTATAAATAAAAGGGAAAAGAGAACAAATGAGGAAGCAGAAGAATTGAAGTGCTTTCGAGAAAAAGTACTCTCCGAAATGGCAGAGGAAAGCGCTCAAATAGAGAAAACTGTCGAAATGGAATTGTTAAAGAAGAAGAGAGATAGAATAGAAAGAATTAGAATTGCACAAGACAAGCGAAATCAGAATGATTCAAGCAAAAAGAAGCATATTGGTATTTGGATTACATTGGGTTCAAAATCGAGGATCAGCAGAGAACATTATGCAGAAATAAATAAAAAATCAAGCTTAAGTACTCCTCAAACAGTAGAGTATTATAGAAAGCATCCAGATAAACGATCGGAGCTATTTGAGGATGAAGAGTGCTCAATATA
>SFFC01000065.1 GCA_004556985.1 Clostridiales bacterium
ACGGGGAAGTATTGCCTCAGGTGCTCCACCTCAAGCAGCTTTTTGCGCTCTGCCATCATCTCTCCCTCCTGTCCGCAAACGGGTTCGCGTCCCTCGGCGCGCCGGGATCAAGCAAAAAGCATTTGCCATAGTGCGTCGGGGAGAGCCGCTGCGCCTCCGGCATCGCCTTCAGGCAGATTCTGCGCGCGTAGCGGCATCGCGCGGCGAATGGGCAGCCCGCCGGCGGCGAGAGCAGGTCGGGCGGCGAGCCGGGAATCGGCGTCAGCCGCTTCGCTTTTTCCTGCGTGAGCCGGGGCACGGAGGCCAGCAGGCCCATCGTGTAGGGATGCGCCGGCTCCTCAAAGACCTCGATGACGCCGCCCTCCTCCATGACCAACCCGCCGTAGAGCACGACCACCCGGTCGCAAAGCTCCGCCACAACGCCCAGGTCGTGCGTGATGAAGAGGACCGAAAGGTTCATCTCCCGGCACATCTCCTTGAGCAGCAGCAGAATCTGCTTCTGAATCGTCACGTCGAGCGCCGTCGTCGGCTCGTCCGCAATGACCAGCCTCGGCCGGCACGAGAGCGCAATCGCGATCATCACGCGCTGGCGCATGCCGCCGGAGAGCTCGTGCGGGTAGCAGTTGTAGCGGCTCTCCGGGTCGGGGATGTGTACCCTGCGCAGCATCTCCAGCGCCCGCTCCCGCGCCTGCGCCCGGGTGACGCCGTCGCCGCTTTGCAAAATGGCCTCTTCAATCTGCCGCCCGATGCGCATCAGCGGGCTGAGCGAGGTCATCGGGTCCTGAAAGATCATGGAGATCTGCCGCCCGCGCACGGCGCGCATCCGGCTCTGTGACAGCGCGAGCAGATCCTCGCCCAAAAAGAGGATTTTTCCCTCGCTATGCCAGGCGTTTTCCGGCAGCACCCGCAGAATCGAGGCCGCCGTCACGCTCTTGCCGCATCCGGATTCACCGACGACGCCGACGATCTCCCCCTGCGCCACGTCAAAGGAGACGCCGCGCACGGCCTGCACCTCACCCGCCTTCGTGTGAAAGGCGGTGTGCAGGTTGTCAAGCCGCAGAATCGGCTCATTCATCGTCCTCCGCCTCACTTTCTCATCTGGGGGTCAAAGGCGTCGCGCAGCCCGTCGCCGATGAAGTTGAACGCGAACATCGCCAGGCAGATTGCGCCCGCCGGGAAGGCCAGCTGATACGGCGCCAGCTGCATCGTCTCCAGCGCGTCGTTGCACATCATGCCCCAGGAGGCCATCGGCGCGGAGACGCCCAGGCCAATGAAGCTCATGAAGGCCTCGGTGAAGATCGCCGAGGGAATCTGCATCGTCGCCGTCACGATGATCGGCCCGATGGCGTTGGGAATCAGGTGCTTTTGGAGGATGTACCAGGTGCTGCTGCCCATCGTGTGCGCAGCCGCCACGTATTCGCGCTTCTTGAGCGTCAAAATCTCGCCGCGCACGACGCGCGCCATGTCGACCCAGTAGACCGAGCCCAGCGCGATGATGATGCTTTTCAGGCCGCCGTTGCCAAAGAGCACCATGATCAATATGACGTACATCGTCAGGGGAATCGAGCTGATGATGTCGACGATGCGCATCATCACCAGGTCGACCGTCCCGCCCAGGTAGCCCGAAATGCTGCCGTAGAGGATGCCGATGATCAGCGTCACCAGCGTCGCGACGAACGCGACCGTCAGCGAGATCCGCGCGCCGTACATCAGCCGCACGAGGATGTCGCGCCCCAGTCCGTCTGTGCCCAGCGGATAGCTCCTGTTGAAGACCCTGCGCGTGGGCAGCTCGTTGCCCTCGGTGTCCTCGAGCGTGAAGGGAGTGTTGCGGTAGTTGAGGTAGTAGGTCTCGCCCTCCAGCTCGAAGACAAAGCGCTTGTTTTTTCCGTCCTCGCGCTTGCTGCGCACGGCGTTGGTCAGGTAGCCGTCCTCCACCTCGATCAGCTTGCCGCTCGTGGGCACGTAGTAGAGCTTCTCCCCGACCTCGTATACCCGCAGGATCGGCGCCACGCTCACATAGCTGAGCTGCTGCTCGTCGTAGGTGTGCGTGCACAGCGACGGCCCGACGACCGCAAACAGGATTGTCAGCGCAACCAGCACGACGCCCAGGATCGCCGTCTTCCTGCGGCTGAACTGGTAAAGCGTCTCCCGCAGCTGGGAGACCGGCTCGGCCGCGAGGGTCTCGCTCTGCTGCTCCTGCGCCGTCAGCGGCGCCCAGTCCGACTGTGAAATCTGATTCATGGCTCTTCTCTCCGTCCGTTCAGTCCGTCAGCTGGATGCGTGGGTCCACGATGCAGTAGACGATGTCCACCAGGAACACCAGCACAATCAGCACAGCCGCGTAAAACAGCGTAAAGCCCATGATGGCGGTGTAATCGCGGTTGGTGATGCTCTGCACGAAGAAGCGCCCCATGCCCGGCAGCGCAAAGATCTTTTCCACCACGAAGGAGCCCATCAGCAGGCCCGCCAGCGTCGGCCCCAGCACGGTGATGACCGGGATGAGCGAGTTGCGCAGCCCGTGCCGCAGCACGATCTGCCGTTCGCTGAGCCCCTTGACCCGCGCCATGCGGATGTAGTCGCTGCGCATGACCTCCATCAGGCTCGAGCGCATGAGCCGCGTGATGAACGCCAGCGAATAGCCCGACAGCGCAATCATCGGCAGCACGTAGCCCTTCCACTCCGCCACGCCGTAGATCGGGAACAGCCGCGCCCTGTAGGCCAGGAAGTATTCAAGCAGCGTCGCCACGACGAAGGAGGGAATCGTCACGCCGAAGGTCGTGATGATGCTCACGAACGTGTCCTGCCATTTGCCCCGCTTGAGCGCCGCCAGAATGCCCAGCGGAATGCTCAGCGCCAGCGTGAAGAGCATCGAGAGCAGGCCCAGCGTCGCCGAGGTCGGGAAGCCCTGCGCGATCAGGTCGTTGACCGACATGCCCTCGTATTTGAACGACGGCCCCAGGTCAAAGTGCAGCACGCCGTTCATGTAGTCGAAAAACTGCACGTAGAGCGGGTCGTTCAGCTTGTATTTTTCGTCGAGCGCCGCCTGAATCTCCTCGGGCAGCCGCTTGCCCGCGCTGTATGGCCCGCCCGGAATGGCGTGCATGATGAAGAACGTCAGCGTCATGATGACAAACAGCGTCAGCAGCATCGTCACAATCCGCTTTGCAATAAACCTGAGCATGGGGTCCGCCCTCTTCCGACATGTTGCGATCGATTTCGATCTGAAATGAGAATCCCGGTTATTATACCACCGCCTTGACAGAATGTAAACATCGTTTCCGTCCCGTTTTTTATAAACCTTCCGTTTTTTCCTCCTGATCTTGACAAAATGGCGCAGCGTGGTAAGATGGAGCCGTTCCCCCCCTCCCGAATTTCCGGATGGAAGGAGTCCTTGCCATGCGCCATCCCCTCGCCGCCCTCGTCATGGACAGCGGCCGCCGCATCGTCTGCGAGCTCGACCCCGAGGCCGCGCCCAACACGGTGCGCAGCTTCCTCCACCTCGCCCGTCTGGGCTGCTACGACGGCCATGCCATCGAGCGCATCGCGCCGGATTTCGTCGCCGATATGAGCTATACGGCCTTCGGCAAGCCCTTCGCCAAATATCTGATCCCCTACGAGACCCGCGACGCGGGCTTCCCCAATCCGCTGCCCGCCGTCCCCGGCGCCATCGTCATGGGCGGCTATGAGCAGGGCGCGGCCGGCGGGGAATTCTTCTTTCCCTTTGCCGAAAAGCCGCATGTCAAGTGGCATTATCCCGCCTTCGGCCGCGTCGTCGAGGGGCTCGACGAGGTCATGCGCTGGAATACGCTGCCCGTGCGCCGCGTCGATTTCCCCCTTGATCCCTCCGTCGTCATCACGGCGCCGGTCACGCCGCCGGTCATCGTCCGCGTCGAGCTTCAGACCTTCGGCGAAACCTATGGCGAGCCCGTCCGCCTGGAGGGCGTGCCGCTGCCCGCAAACTGGGGCTGAGCGCTCATGCGCATCCCTTTTGATTTGTCCAAAGTGAAAAAGCGGGTCATGCCCGCTTTTTCATTTTGTGCCGTATTGGCGCCGTATGTCCTCCAAATGAACTCCCGCGTTTTCTACCGTCTGTTTTTTACAGCCCTTCGGATTCCTCTGCGCCGGAATTCCCCTGCGTGATGCTCCTCAGGTGCAGGTAGACGGTGTTTTTGGAGAGGTTCAGCGCGTCCGCCACCTGGGAGACGGAGTTCTTGATGTTGAAGATTCCCTTCTCATGGAGGATGCGAATCAACTCCTTGTTTTTGTTCACGGCGGCGATGCTGCTGTTGAAAAGCACCTGCGCGCGGGCGTCGCTGACGGCCTTTGCAATCGCGTCGGACATGTCGCTGGCGAAGTATTCCTGCTCGGGCGCCTCGCGCCTTGTCTCCGTCAGGGATTCAAGAATCTCCGACAGCGGCGAGTCGAGATACAGGTTGATGCACAGGATGCCGATCACGCGGTTGTTCTCCCCCAGAACCGGAATGGTCGAGGATTTCAGGTACTCCCCGACGGGATTGATGGCGTTGTAGGCGGTGAATTCCTCCGTGGAGGAAAGCCCCTGATCCTGTATCCGCTTGAGCATGTTCAGCGCAAGATCCGTCAGCGGCGCGCCGGCAGAGCGGCCGGAATGATACCCGTTCATGATCTTCACGACGGAATGGTTGTAGTCTTCAAGGCTGTGCAGGCTGATCTCGTATGCAGAGCCGAGATAGGCGGAAAGGCCCTCGATCATGGAGGCATACGAATGGAGAATCTGCCGGTCTGTTTTGGAAAGCTTCATGATAACCTCCGTTCATGCGGGATGGAAGCCAAACCTGGATATTGCTACTTTATCACGTCCGCCGGGATTTGACAATGAAATTCGCGGCGCGTTTTGACTGAATTATTTCATATTGACATGAATCTTGTTTACTCCGTATAATAGAGGGCGTAAAACCCGTTCAATTTTCGGCATTTCTAAAAAAATGTACGGAATCTGGGCGCTGCGCCGGCATGGAGGCGAAAATGGATATTCAGAAACCTGCCCTTGCGACAGGCGAGGGGCTTTCCAGATTGAAATGGGAATACAATCAGGAGCGTTCGGCCTATTCGGATCTGCTCTGCTTCGGCACGGCGGATATGGATTATCGCTCGCCGGAGCCCATCCTGGATGCGCTGCGTGCCGTGCTCGACAGGGGCCATCTGGGCTATCCGATGGTTCCGGACGCCTACTATGAAGCGATTCACGGCTGGCTGATGCAAACGGCCTCCTGGGATGTGGATGCCCGCGTCTGCGTAGCGCAGAACGCCGGCGTATACATGGCGGCGTGGAGCGCGCTTCAGATTCTGACCAGGCCGGGCGATCGCGTGACGGTCATGACGCCGGTTCATTTCTGTTTCCAGGAAATCCTGCGGCTGAACGGGCGGATGGTGCTCGAAAGCCCGCTGCTCCTGAAAAACGGCGGCTATGAAATCGACTTTGCCTCCCTGGAGGCCTGTCTGGCGAGCGGCTCCCGGGTGCTCTGGCTGTGCAATCCGCATAATCCCGTCGGCCGGGCCTGGACGCGGGAGGAGCTTGAGCGCGTGGCCGCGCTGTGCCTGAAATACCGGGTGTGGATTCTCTCGGACGACGTGTACTGCGGACTCATGTTCCTGGGCAGGCGCTATGTGCCGGTGGCCTCCCTCTCCAAAGAGATCTCCTATCGGACGGTGACGCTGTATTCCGTGAGCAAGACCTTCAACACGGCCGGGCTGCGCCATGCGTTCATCGTCGCGGAAAACCCGGAGTTTTTCAAGCAGTATACGGAGCTGCTGACATCGATGAACCTGCATTACGGGCAGAACCTGATGGGCATCGCCGCCACAACGGCGGCGCTGACCGCGTGCGGCGATTGGGTGCGCTCCGTCATGGAAGGCGTTGCGCAAAGCCACCGGATGATGGCGGAGCGCTTTGCGACGCATACGCCGTCCTGCCGGGTGCTGCCGGCCGAGGCGGGCTATTTCGCCTGGATCGACCTGCGCGCGCTCAAGGTGAGGCCGCAGATGCTGAGCTATCTTCTGGAGCAGGAGGAGCATATCATCGTGGAAAACGGGTATCCGCTGGGAAAGGGCGGCGCCGGGTTCATCCGCTTCAATCTGGCCGCCTCGCAGGAAAACGTCCTGGAGGGGACAGACCGGCTGCTTCGCTTCTGCGCGCGGCATCTCCGATCTGCCTGACCTGTCCGGGCAGCCCGCTCCCCGTCTCCCATGACAAATCACCGCGGCAGCCATGCCGCGAAACGGAGGAAAACGATGAAGTACAATTTTGATTCGACGCTGGATCATCGCAAAAACGCGTCCTACCGCTGGGGCATGCCGGACATGCCGCAGGATGTGATCGGCATGGGCACGGCGGATCTGGACTATACCTGCGCTCCCTGTATCCGCAAGGCCCTCGTGCCGATCGCGGAGGAAAACTGCTACAACTACCGGCAGCATACGCAGGAATACTACGATGCCGTGACAGGCTGGTACCGCAGGAATTATGCTTTGGAGGTCAAGCAGGAGTGGCTGAGCAATGTGCCCAGCACCATCGGCGCCGTTCGCATGGCGCTGGGCATCTTCACGAAGCCCGGCGATGCGGTCATCGCGCAGACGCCGCTGTTCGGCCCGCTGCGCTGGGCGGCGGAGGGCGCAGGCGTCCGGCTGATTGAAAACCCGATGAAGGCGGTAAACGGGCATTACGAGCTCGACCTGGAGGATTTCGAGGCGAAAATCCTGGCGCATCGTCCGTCGGTCTTCCTGCTGGTCAATCCCCATAACCCGACCGGCCGCGTCTACACGCAGGAGGAGCTCAATCGCCTGGTCGACATCTGCTATGCCAACCATGTGCGGGTGATCTCCGACGAGGTGCACTGCCTGATTCTCTATGAAGGCCGCCGCCACATTCCGATTCTGGCGGTCAGCGAACGGGCGAAGGAAATCAGCATCCAGATCGTCAGCCTGAGCAAGGGCTACAACATCATGAGCCTGCCGCATGCGATCGTCACGGTGGCCGAGCCGCAGATGCGCCAGGCATGGATGAAGCAGATTCAGGCCTATTCGTTCGGATACGCCGTCAACAGCTTTGCCATCGCGGCGGTGACATCGATCATGAAGGGCGAAGCGGATGAATGGATGCAGGAGATGACGGCCTATCTGCGCGCCAACCTGCAGGAGACGCTCGATTTCATCCGGGACAACCGTCTGCCGCTGACGCCGTATGTGCCGGAGGGCGGGTTCCTGCTCTGGCTCGACTGCCGCCATGCAGGCATCGGCCATGAGCACCTGGATCGCTTCTTCCTTGAAAAGGCGCATATCCACCTGGATGACGGAGAGGAAAACTTCGGCTCCGAGGGCAGGGGATTCGTGCGGATCAACTTCGCCGTGACCAACCGGACATTGAAAGAGGCGCTGGAGAGAATCCGCACCGCTTTTGATGACATAAACACCCAACCCTGAAAGAAGCGGCCCGGGGCGCGGCTCGTCCCCGCCCCTTGACCGCCGGCCTGTGCGGCAGGCACACAGGCCCCGGGTGCGGCATGCTCCAAGGAGGATGCCAGGCTCCGCTCGCTTCGCCTGCGGAATGGAGGACAAAAAATGAGTACAAAAGCTTCCCGTGAACCGAAGGACATGACGACCGGGCGCGCATTGTGCGGATTCTTTGCGCCGATCCTGGTTCTCATCGTCCTGATTGCCGTCGGCGCAGATGTGACCATCGCGGCGCTGGCTGCTCTGTTTGTCATGATCGGCTTCTGCGCCTACATGGGCTACAGCTGGGACAGCATTGACAGCGCGATGTCCGAGGGCGTTCGCCAGATCGCGACGGCCGCCGTCATCATGCTTCTGGTCGGCTGCATGGTCGCCGTATGGATGGCCGCCGGCACGATTCCGACGCTGCTCTTCTATGGCATGAAGATCATCACGCCGAAGCTGTTCCTGCCGATCTGCTTCATCCTGCCCGCCTTCATGGCGGTGTGCGCAGGCACCAGCTGGGGCGCGATCAGCACCATCGGCGTCGTGCTGTGCGGCATGGCGGAGGGCCTGGGCATTCCGGTGGCGATGGCCGCCGGCGCGGTGATTTCCGGCGCCTTCTTCGGCGACAAGATGAGCCCGCTGTCCGACACGACGCTGCTGGCCGCCTCCTCCTGCGAGGTGCCGCTGTTCACCCATATCAAGTCCATGTGGTATACCACCATTCCGGGCACGATCATCTGCCTTGTGGTCTATACCCTCCTGGGCCTGAATGCCTCCGGCAGCATCGACGTTGCGGCCGTCAGCGAGCTCTCGGGCGGCCTCGCCTCCAGCTTCAACATCAGCCTGCTGCATGTCGTTCCGGTCGTGCTGGTGCTGGCGCTCTCCGTGATGCGCGTTCCCGCGTTTCTCGCCTTCGGCGCGGGCATCGGCAGCGGCATCCTCTGGGCCATGGTCTTCCAGGGCCGCAGCTTTGTTGAGAATCTCGGCTACATCATGAACGGCTTCTCGATCGAGAGCGGCGTGTCCGCGGTGGATGCGCTGGTCAACCGCGGCGGCTTCTCCAGCATGCTCTCTCTGGTGGGCATCCTGATCGTGCTGGGCATGCTCAGCGGTCTGTTCTCCAAGTCCGGCGTGCTCAACGTCCTGGTCAGCAGCCTCTCCAAGAAGCTGAATACGCCCGGCACGATCCTCTTCGGCGCCTGGGCGTCCAGCCTGATCATCTGCCTGATCGGCGGCCAGTATCCGGCCATCGCGATTCCGGCGGTCGCCTTCAAGGATGCCTGCGACGACATGGATATCCATCGCGCGGTGCTCTCCCGCACGCTGGAGGATGTCGGCACCATGGTCGCAGCCATCATTCCCTGGAGCGCATGGGTCATGGGCTATGGCGTCGTGCTGGGCGGCGTGACGGTGCAGCAGTTTATCCCCTACACCTTCCTGCCCATGCTCTGCCCGATCATCGCGCTGATCCATAACTTCACGGGCATCGGCCTGTACCACAAAAACGACGAGATCAAGTATCGTCCGCTGTGGAGAAGAAAGTAAGCGCCTCAGACAGGCAAAAAAACTCCCGTCGCAGCCCAAACCGCTGCGACGGGAGATTTTTTGCTTTTCGGGCATTCAGCCCTCCTTCCCCCTGCGCTCGGCCGCTCCCTGCGCGCCGGAAAAGCTCAGCTCCCTGTCGGAGATGACCCGCGTCAGCCGCTCGACGTTGCCGATGCGGAAGAGGTAGTTCTTTCCGTATTTGCTCGAATCGCAGAGGAAGTATTGCTCCGTCGAGCAGGCGATCATCGCCTGGCGCACGGCGATGTCCTCCTCGTAAAAATCCGAAATGACGCCGCCCGCGTTCACGCCCGCTGCGGAGAAGAACAGCTTGTCCGCGTGGAAGGAGCGCACCGTGCGCTCGGCGATGCTCCCGCCGAAGGACTTCGAGTTTTCGTGCAGCTCTCCGCCCGTGATGAAGACGCGCGCGCCGCTCTGCCCCATGCGGTCGGCCACCCGCAGGCTGTTGGTGATGACCGTCAGGTTCTTCTGCTGCAAAAACGGAATCATGCTGATGACCGTCGAGGAGGCGTCCATGAACAGCGCGTCCCCCGGCTGCACGAGCGCCGCCGCCGTCCGGCCGATCTGCAGCTTCTCCGTCCTGTGTGCCTCCGCGCGCTGGTCGAGCTCGACAAAGCGGTTGTGCCCGCCCGCCAGCGAAATGCCGCCGTAGCTCTTGACGATCAGCTCGCTCCTTTCCAGCAGCGCGATGTCCCGCCGGATGGTCGCCGGGCTGGCGTAGAGCCGGTCGGCCAGCTCCGCCACCGTGACGTGCCGGTTCTTCTGCACGATGTTGAGGATCTCGTCCAGCCGCTGGTTCTTGATCATGCCGCCCGCCTCCGTTTTTTGGCATACAGCCCGTTTATCCCGCGCTTCCGCAAACGGGCTCCTGTCCCGCTCCGCGGGAAAGATCGTTTCCCGCCGCGCCGAAATGATCAAATTTGATCATCCGTGATCGTCTTTGTTTCATCTGCATGATGCTTTGGCAACCTTCGCAAAAGCTCTTGCCATTTTGACTGATTTTTATTATAGTATTTGGTGACAATTCTGTCAAGAACGGCGTCTTTTCCCCGCTCCGTTCCCTCTGTGCGCTGCGCGATCCGATCCTGCATACGCACAAGCCGGCCGGTTTGGGTGGAAAAGGATGATCGACTTTGATCAGCCAGGGAGGATGATGTCCATGCGGGACACAGTCAGGGTCCGCACGCCCGGTGTGCGGATGATCGCCCATCGCGGCCTGAGCGGCATCGAGAAGGAGAATACCTGCGCCGCCTTCGTCGCGGCCGGCAACCGCTCCTATTACGGGGTGGAGACGGATATCCATCGCACGTCCGACGGCCGGTTGATCGTCTTTCACGACGACAACCTGCAGCGCATCGCCGGTGTCGACCTGACCGTCGAGGAGACGGACTTTGACACCCTGCGCGCCGTGCGCATGGCCGACAGGGACGGCGTTCCCCGCCACGACCTCGTCCTACCGTCGCTGGAGGAGTATGTTTCCGTCTGCAAAACGTATGGCAAGGAGAGCATTCTGGAGCTCAAGAATCCCTTCGCCCCGGAGGATATCGACCGCGTCATCGCGCTCCTTCGCAGCCTTGACTGGCTGGAGCATACGGTCTTCATTTCCTTCGACCTTGGGAATCTCCTCCATATCCGCCGCCGGCTCCCGCAGCAGCGCGCGCAGTTTCTCGTCTGCGAATTCAGCGAGGGCCTGATCGACCTGCTGCGCGAGAACCGGCTCGACCTGGATATCCATTATGCTGCCATCGATGCCGCGCAGATCCGTGCCTGCCACGACGCCGGCATCGAGGTCAACGTCTGGACGGTCGATTCCCCAGAGGATGCGCAGCGCCTTTGCGCCTGGGGCGTCGACTATATCACCAGCAACATCCTCGAAGCCTCCGCTCCCCTGTGAGTTCCTACCGCTCTTTCCCCCCACCAACATAAGCTGAAACAGGAGATGCAGCCATGTACACAGATATCCTGATCATCGGCGCGGGCGTCACGGGCTGTTCCGTCGCGCGCGTGCTGAGCCGCTACGAAGCGAGCATCGCGGTCATCGACCGCGGCGCGGATGTCGCCGAGGGCGCTTCCAAGGCCAACAGCGGCATCGTCCACGCGGGCTTTGATGCCCACCCCGGAACCCTCAAGGCGAAGCTCAACGTCGAGGGCGCGAAGATGTATCCCGATCTTTGCGCGCAGCTCGGCGTGCCCTACAGCCAGCCCGGCGCGCTCGTCCTGGGCTTTTCCGAGGCAGACCGCGCGACCCTGACGGCCCTCGTCGCCCAGGGCGTCGAGAATGGCGTTCCCGGCGTTCGCCTCATCGAGCGCGACGAGGTGCTCGCGCTGGAGCCGAACACCAATCCGGATGTCCTCTGCGCGCTCTATGCGCCGACCTCCGGCCTGACCAGCCCGTACGAGATGACCTACGCCCTCGCCGATCATGCCGCCGTCAACGGCGTGCGCTTCATGCTCGGCGAGGAGGTCGAGGGCCTGATCAAGGCGCAGGACGGCCTGTGGCATGTGACGACCGACAAGGGCGAGCATACCTGCAAAATTCTGGTCAACTGCGCGGGCGTCGGCGCCGCCACGCTGCATAATATGATGAGCGGCGACCTGCTGCATATCATCGACCGCCGCGGCCAGTATTACCTGCTCGACCGCATGCAGACCCTGCCCTTCAAAATGACCATGTTCCAGTGCCCCACGAAGATGGGCAAGGGCGTGCTCGTCTCCCCGACGGTACATGGCAACCTGCTGCTGGGCCCCTCCGCCGAGGATATCGAGGACGAGCTGGACACCTCCACAACCGCCGAGGGCCTGGAGTTCGTCCTCAAGACCTGCCGCCTGACCTGGCCGAAGGCCACGACCCGCGGCACCATCACCAATTTCTCCGGCATCCGCGCGCATGAGGCGAAGGGCGACTTCGTCATCGGTGCGGTTGGCGGTCAGCAGAACGCCTATGAGACCGTCGGCATCGAGAGCCCGGGCCTGTCCGCCGCGCCGGCCATCGGCGAGATGCTCGGCGCGCAGATCGCCAAAGAGCAGGGCCTTGTGCCCAAGGCCGAAATCGTCCCGCCCATCGTGCGCAAAAAGCCCTTCCACGCCATGACCACCGAGGAGCGCGCTGCAGCCGTCGAGGAGAATCCGCTCTACGGCAATCTCGTCTGCCGCTGCGAGGTCGTGACCGAGGCGGAAATCCGCGAGGCGATCCGCCGTCCCGTCGGCGCAACGAGCATCGACGGCGTCAAGCGCCGCACCCGTGCCGGCATGGGCCGCTGTCAGGGCGGCTTCTGCAGCCCGCGCGTCGCGGAGATCCTCGCCGAGGAGCTGCATATTCCCATGACCGAGGTCACCAAGTGCGGCGGCGCAAGCCGCCTGCTCGTCGGCACCATTCACGACGCGATGAAGGAGGGCTGCTGAGATGAATCAGAAGCATGTGGATCTGCTCGTCATCGGCGCAGGCCCTGCCGGCCTCGCCGCCGCCATCGCCGCCCGGGAGGA
>SFFC01000186.1 GCA_004556985.1 Clostridiales bacterium
ATAAAGAGCAAATACTATTGCGATAGCCGCAAGAAAGGAAAACCAACCCAGCCCATCAGAAAAGGGAATTCCCATACTTTCATGCGACATTCCTTTTTCAGCTTCTTATAGGTTTTTCCGTCAACCTCTATGATGCATGTCTCCACAACTGCCTTCTTGATGCCGAGGAAACCGTGCTTCTCGACGGGTACCTTCACCTTGATTTTGTGTTTCATGAACATATGGAGAGTGACGATGTACTCGATATCCGTTGATCGCGCATTCCTTCAGATGAGCTTCTTCTCTCCTTGATCCTCCTAATCCATTCTTTATAGGAAAGGCGGTTTCAGAAATGAGGCCGCCCTTTCCCATGTTCTGGATTTCGAATGTTCCTCGTGATTCAGCTCAGTGGGCAGCGCAACGATGATCTCCCGTGCAAAGTAAGGATAGACATCCCGGCGGTTCAGAAATTGACTCAAAGGGATAGCAAAAGCGGCTTGTGTAGCAACAAGCCGCTTTTGCCTTGGAAAGAAAACCATCAATCGCTCTCTTTTGAGAGCCTCTCCTGCTGCGCAGCGCCGCCTGATGGCTTTATCGCTTGCGCTTTTACAGGATCCTCATCTCATACGCTCTGAGCTCAAGCAGTGTGCCGTCCGGCAACGTGATGCTCTGCACCTGCTCGCTGAAATTCATCATCGCCGTCATCCGCTCTTTTCCCTTTTCCCGGCGCACGACCAGCACGGCACGGTTTCCGCTCTCCTGCGTACTGACTGCTGCATCCGCGGCAAAGCAGGGATGCGCGCGCATCTCTCGCAGCTGCCGGATGCCCTCCCAGATGGCGTGCTCCAGCGTTCCCTGCTTTCCGCGCAGCGCAGCGCGGCTCCAGTCAAAGCGCGTGCGATGGAGATTGCGGCTGTCCGCCGCTCTGTCCGGGTCGCTCAGATACCCCCAGCCGTTGAGCTGGCCGATCTCGTCGCCGGAGCTGAGCATCATGAAGCCCTGCAGGAACATCGCTGCGCCGTGCATCAGGAGAATCCGCTTGAGCGCCAGGTCGTATTGCGCATCGTCCTGCTCGCGCAGCGCGCGCTCCAGCCCGCACAGGCTCGCGGTCGTGCCGCAGCTTCGCGCGTCGCGCGTGACGGGGTCGTAGTTGTACGTTTCGCCCATCGCCCAGCTTCCGGGGAACTCGCCGTCATAAAAGCGATAGAGGTATTCCTTGTGCAGCTGCGGGTCGATGCAAAGGCTGCGCTCCGCGTCCTCGTCGAGGCCCCAGCCGATGTCGTCGTGGCAGCGCAGATAGTTGACAAGCCAGCAGCCTTCCCCCAGCGCCAGCAGCGCGTCGATCTGCCTGCGCAGCAGCCGGGCGTCCCTCGCGGCCAGCGCGCTCCACAGGTTGACCATCGTGGAGACGTTGTAGAGCATGTGGCACTCCGGCTTTTCCGGCGTGCCGAAGTAGGCGGCCAGCTCCTTCGGGGCCATCACCACCTCGCCCTTGAGGATGACCGCCGGGCAGACGCACTCAATGACCATGCGGATGATGCGCACAATCGTATGCACCTGCGGGAGGTTGCGGCAGCTCGTCCCCAGCTCCTTCCAGATATAGGGCACGGCGTCGATGCGCAGCACCTCCACGCCCATGTTGGCCAGATGCAGCATGCTGCGCGTCATCTCGGTGAGCACCTCGGGGTTGCGGTAGTTGAGATCCCACTGGAAGGGATAGAAGCTCGTCAGCACCCAGCGGCGCATGTCCTCGTTCCAGGTGAAATTGCCCGGCGCAGTCGCAGGGAACACCTGCGGCACGGTCTGCTCGTAGCGGTCGGGAATGGCCCTGTCGGGATAGCAGAAGTAGTACGCCTGCGCTTGCGCATCCCCAGCCCTGGCGCGCATGGCCCATGCATGCGTGTCCGCCGTGTGGTTCATCACGAAGTCCAGGCACAGGCTGATGCCCGCCTCGCGCAGCGCCCGCGTCAGCGCGATCAGATCCTCGTTCGTGCCCAGCGCGGGATCGACCGTATCAAAGTCCTCCACGGCGTAGCCGCCGTCGCTCTGCGGATGCGGCATGCTCAGGAGCGGCATCAGGTGCAGATAGGTGACGCCCAGCTCCGTGAGGTAGGGCAGCCGCTCCATCACGCCGCGCAGATTCCCGGCGAACAGCTCGGTATACATCGTCATGCCCAGCATATTCGCGCCGCGATACCAGAGCGGATTGGCCTCGCGCGCCCTGTCCAGCGCACGAAGCTCTTCCTCCCTGCACGCCCACGCCTCGCGCATCATCGTCTCAAAGCGATGCAACGCGCCGCGGTCGTCATACAGCTCCATAAAGAGCCATTCCAGCTCGTCCCGATGGCGGGCAAAGCGCCGCTCAAACTCGTTGACCATTCTT
>SFFC01000187.1 GCA_004556985.1 Clostridiales bacterium
GGAATGGTCTCGGTCGTGTTGGCGGTCATGAGGAACATGACGCGGCTGAGATCGACCGGGATTTCAAGATAGTGGTCGCGGAAGGCGCTGTTCTGCTCGCTGTCGAGCACCTCGAGCAGCGCCGACGCGGGATCGCCGCGCTGGTCGCTCGCGAGCTTGTCCACCTCGTCGAGCACGAGCAGCGGATTCATCGAGCCGCTGCGGGAGATGGCCTCGATGATGCGGCCGGGCATCGCGCCGATGTAGGTCTTGCGGTGACCGCGGATGTCCGCCTCGTCCCGCACGCCGCCGAGCGACAGCCGCGCGACCTTGCGGTTCATCGCCTTGGCGATGCTCAGCGCGATGGACGTCTTGCCCACGCCCGGCGGGCCGACAAGGCAGATGATCTGCCCTCTGGCGTCGGGATTGAGCCTGCGCACGGCAATGAACTCCAGAATACGCTCCTTGACCTTCTCCAGGCCGTAGTGGTCGCGGTCAAGACGGCGGCGCGCCGTTTCCACGCTCACGCGCTCCTTTGTCTCCACGCCCCATGGCATATCGAGCACGGTGTCGAGATAGTTGCGCAGCACGCTGGCCTCCGCGCTGCCGAACGGCTGACGCGACAGGCGATCCACGTCCTTGAGGAGCTTTTTCTCCGTTTCCTCCGGCAGGCGGCAGGCACAGATCCTTGTGCGGTATTCGTCGAACTCCGCGTCGCTGTCTCCCTCGCCCAGCTCATTCTGCAGAACCTTGACCTGCTCGCGCAGGATCATATCCTTTTGGATCTGACCGACGCGCTCGCGCACCTTGCTTTCAATGTCCTGCTCCATCGCAATGACGCTGATCTCGCGCTTGAGAATCTCGTTCACACGGCGCAGACGCATCAGCGGGCGCAGCTCCTCAAGCACGGACTGCTTATCCTGATAGCGCAGATTGCTGTTCTGCGCGATGAAATCAGCGAGAAAGCCCGGGTCGGTCGCGTCCATGACCGTGGTGAAGATGCTCTCGGGCTGCTTGGGCAGCAGCTCGCTGTACTCGCCGAAGAGCGCGTAGGTCTGGCGCAGCATCGCCTCGGTGCGCGTGCCGTGCCGCGGCGACTTTTCCTCGCCGATCAGCTCGACCTGCGCCTGCAGAAACGGCTCGCGCTGCCACAGGCGGCGCAGCCGCGCACGGCTGCCGCCCTCCATGACGACGCGCATCATGGAGTTCGACGCACGCAGGATCTGAATGACGCGCGCGACGGTGCCGACCTCGTAGAGGTCCTTTTCCTCCGGCAGCTCAACGCCCAGCTCGCGCTGCGTGACAAGGAAGATCTCCTGCCCCGTCTCCATCGCGCGCTCCAGCGCACGCACGGAGATCTCGCGCTCCACGTCAAAGCTCGCGGTCATGCGGGGGAAGACCGTGAGTCCTCGCAGCGCAAGGGCCGGAATGTTTTTGGTGATGGTTTCCATAGGGTCTCCTTACGTCAGGAGGCCGGCTCGACCGGTGGCAGTTCCGCCGCGGGCTTTCCCTCCTGCAATGCTTCTTTTCTGTGTCCGAGCTGCGGCGGCTCCCTGCCGTCCACGCAGTCACGGGTGATGGTCACGCGGTCGATCGTGCGGTCGGAGGGAATGTCGTACATCACCTTGGTGAGCAGGCCCTCCATCACCGCGCGCAGGCCGCGCGCGCCGATCTTGCGCTCGATGGCCTTGTCGGCGATCTCCTCAAGCGCGTCGTGATCGAACACGAGCTCCGCGCCGTCGTAGCTCAGGAGCTTCTGATACTGCTTGACCAAGGCGTTCTTCGGCTCGGTCAGGATGCGCACCAGATCGTCGCGCCGCAGCTCGTCGAGCGCGGCGATGACCGGCAGACGGCCCACCAGCTCGGGGATAATGCCGAATTTAAGGATGTCGTGCGGCTGCACCTCGCGCAGGATCTTCGCGTGATCCTTCTCTTTTCTGCCCTCGATGACCGCGTCAAAGCCGATGCTCTTGCGGTCCAGACGGCTCTCGATGATCTTGTCCAGTCCCTCGAACGCGCCGCCGCAGATAAAGAGAATGTTGCGCGTGTCGATCTGAATGAACTCCTGGTGCGGATGCTTGCGTCCGCCCTGCGGCGGAACATTCGCGACCGTGCCCTCGACGATCTTCAGCAGCGCCTGCTGCACGCCCTCGCCGGAGACGTCGCGCGTAATAGAGGTATTCTCGCTCTTGCGGGCGATCTTGTCGATCTCGTCAACGTAGATGATGCCGCGTTCGGCGAGCTCCACGTCGTAATCCGCCGCCTGCAAAAGACGCAGGAGGATATTCTCCACATCGTCGCCGACGTAGCCCGCCTCGGTGAGCGTGGTCGCGTCCGCGATGGCAAACGGCACCTTGAGGATGCGGGC
>SFFC01000188.1 GCA_004556985.1 Clostridiales bacterium
TAGTTTTCCATCCAGACCTCCAGCCAACTGCCCACGGTGTAGGCCTTGGCTTTGGCAAAGCCCACGAGCTGATACCCGATGCACAGATCGGTGGCGCCGGAATAGGTCAGCGCGGAGAAGCGGATGGTCATGCGCCGGGCGTCGCTGCCGAGCGTCAGCCGCTCCGGGGACTCGTAGGTCCGGTCGTCCACGCGGATGCTGTTGATGACCAGCGGCGGCATCGGCGCGGAGATCTCCCGGAAGTCAAACACGCTGACGCCGTTTCGTGTGGCCAGATACAGGCTGCCGTCCGGGGCCATATAATTGCAGGTGTTCACCCGCAGGGAGCCGGTGAGCCCGCGGGCCGTTCCGTACTGGGTGGCGTGCGGCGTTTCTCCCGCTAAGATCCGCGCCTTATCCAAGGCGTAAATGCCGCTGTCCTGCAGCAGTCACAGCTTTCCGTCCCGCTCGTAGAGATCGAAGATCGAGCCGGGACCGATGCACAGACCGTCCAGCCTGCGGAAAGTCCCGTCCGCCCAATAATACAGGTGTCTGCCCGCGCTGACAAAGGCGCTGCGGCCGTCCTCCTCCTGCAATATGCGCAGCACCACACCGTCCTCCAGCCCCTGCTCGTAGCTGAATTTCGTGATCGAGCCGTCCCGTCCTGCGCCAGCGCGTAGATCCCGCTTCCGGCGCTGCCCGCCAGCAGCGTGCCGTCGGGAGCCTGAGCGATGCAGAGGATCGACTGCGTCTCCAGCCCGTTGTCCTTATCGTAGAAAGCGACAACTTTATCTCCCCGGATCAGGGCAAGGCCGTCCTGCGTTCCCACGGCCACTATGCCGTCCCGCAGCTCGAAAGCCACGCGGATACGCGTGCTCCCCAGCCCGTTGCTCTGATTAAAGAAAACAATCTCTCCGCTGCCCGTGTCATAGCGCACAAGGCCCAGCTCGGAGTAGGTCCCGCACCACAGGCGGCCGCGGCTATCCGTCATAAGGCTCTGCACATGGATCCCTGCCAGCGCCTGTGTCAGCTTATTGGATACAGGCTGCCAGTCGCTGTCAAAGGCCAGCAGTCCCTGGTTCACGGCGGCATAGTACCGTCCGCCCGCCGCGGTCATGGCATTGATATCCATATCCGCCAGACCCGCCGTGAGGTCGGGCGAGGCAAAGCAGCCGGGGCTGTAGCGGATCAGGCCCTCGTTGGAGGAGGCCAGCCAGACGTTGCCCTCGGTGTCCAAAGCGGCGCAGTTCACCGCGTCGGTGCTCGTGCCCGTATGGGGATCCCGCTGCGTGCCGTCGGTGGTGACCCATGCAAAGCCCTGCTGGCCCGAGACCAGTATATCTCCCTCAGCGGTAACGTCGACCCGGTTGTGGTTGGCCGCGTCCGTCACCTCGTAGGTCTGCACCGTGAAGGCCGTGCCGTCCAATCTCTGACCGCTGCACACAACTTTCGCCAGCGTTGAGCCATCGGTGCCCAGATAGATGTTGTTCGCGCGGTCCGAGGTCAGGCAGCTTATCACGCTGCCGTCTTCGAAGAACAGCTCCGCGTCCAGCATGGCCAGCACACGGTCGTCCTGCATGACCGCGCACTTTCCCGTGCTCATGGCGCACCACAGGCGGCCATAGCGGTCGATCCCCAGCGCATAAGCGGTTTCGCCCGTTATGTACGGGTTGCTGTAGGGCACCAGAAGTCCGCTGCGGACCCGGCACACGCCGGAGGTGGAGGCAACGTAAATGGTGCCGTCGCGTCCCTCCGCGAAATCGCGTATGCTCAGATAGCTGTTCTTTTTCGTACAGGGCACGGCGGTAAAGACGCCGTTTTCGTAGACGAACACCCCGGCGTCGCTGCTGCCGATTCACAGCCGGCCGGCGGAATCCTCAAACAGGCAGCGGATCGACGGCGTCGCAATGGCGCCCTTGGTGCTGAAATTGTGGAATTCGGAGCCGTCGAAGCGCAGAAGGCCGCCGTAGCTGCCCACCCACAGGTAGCCGTCCCTCGTCTGCAGGACGGCGTTTGCCTCGTCGGTCGGCAGGCCGTTGGTCTGGTCGAATACCGTTCGCACATAGGCAGGCTCCAGCTCCGGCGCCCGCGCAGGGATACCGCACAGCACCGCCAGCAATACCGCCAGCAGCCATGCTCCTTTTCGATTCACTCAGCATCCCTCCCGGTCAAATGCTCCATGCCGGTCTGTCTCCGGCGCGGTCGGCGGCAGGGTCTTTTCGCACCGCCGGTCAGACTCAAAGCCTTGCCACGCCGCTCCTGCGCGCGGCTTCGGCGACCGCCTTTGCCACCGCGGGGCCGACGCGCGGATCGAACGCCGCAGGGATGATATAGTCCTCGGAGAGTGGAGAGTTCATCGCCCACAAGTCCCGCCAGCGCTTCCGCCGCCGCGACCTTCATCTCCTCGTTGATGTCGCTCGCGCGCACGTCGAACGCGCCGCGGAAGATGCCGGGAAATGCGAGCACATTGTTGATCTGGTTGGGATAGTCGCTGCGGCCGGTCGAAATGACCCTTGCGCCACCCGCCTTTGCCGCGTCGGGGAAGATCTCCGGCGTCGGGTTCGCGCAGGCGAAGATAATCGCGTCCTTGTTCATCGTTTTGACCATCTCGGTCGTGACGGTATTCGGCGCACTCACGCCGATAAACACGTCCGCGCCCACCAGCATATCGGCGAGCGTCCCCGCCTTGCGGCTCAGGTTCGTGGCCTCTGCCATCTCGGTCTTGATCCAGTTGAGTCCCTCGCGACCCTGGTAGATCGCGCCCTTGCGGTCGCACATCGTGATGTCGCGGAAGCCCGCGGAGAGCAGCAGCTTTGTGATGGCGATGGCCGCCGCGCCCGCGCCGGAGGTGACGATTTTCACGTCCTCTTTCTTCTTTCCCACGACCTTGAGCGCGTTCGTGAGACCCGCCAGCGTGATGACGGCGGTGCCGTGCTGGTCATCGTGGAAGATGGGAATGTCGCACTTTTCCTTCAGCTTGCGCTCGATCTCAAAGCAGCGCGGCGCGGCGATGTCCTCCAGATTGATGCCGCCGAAGCTGCCGGAGATGTTATAGACCGTCTCCACGAACTCGTCCACGTCCTTGGTCTTGACGCAGATGGGGAAAGCGTCCACATCGCCGAAGGCCTTGAAGAGCACGCACTTGCCCTCCATGACGGGCATACCGGCCTCGGGGCCGATGTCGCCGAGGCCCAGAACGGCGCTGCCGTCGGTGATGACTGCCGCCATGTTCCAGCGGCGGGTAAGCTCGTAGCTTTTATTGATGTCCTTCTGAATCTCCAGACAGGGCTGCGCGACGCCGGGGGTGTAGGCAAGGGACAGGTCGTCCTTCGTCTTGACCGGCACGCGGGTCACCATTTCGATCTTGCCCTTCCACTCGCCGTGCAGGCGGAGCGATTCCTTTGCGTAATCCATAGCGTTCTCCTTTTTATTGGCAGGCTTTCAAACCATCCGCTCGGGGCGGACGATGCGGTCAAATTCCTCCGGCGGCAGAAGCTCCAGCGCGGCGCAGGCCTCGCGCAGCGTCAGGTTTTCCGCGTATGCCTTCTTTGCGATCCTCGCGGCGTTTTCATAGCCGATGTGCGGGTTGAGCGCCGTGACGAGCATCAGCGAGCGGCGCACGTTCTCGTCCATCCTCTCCCGATTTGCGCGGATGCCGGACGCGCAGTTTTTGTCAAACGAAGCGATGGCCTCGCTCAGCAGGCGGACGGACTGCAGAAAGTTATAGGCGCACACGGGCATAAAAACATTCAGCTCAAAGTTCCCCTGCGACGCCGCTATGCCGACGGCGGCGTCATTGCCCATGACCTGCACCGCTACCATCGTCACCGCCTCGCACTGCGTGGGGTTGACCTTGCCGGGCATGATGGACGAACCCGGCTCGTTGGCTGGAATGGTGATCTCCCCCAGCCCCGTGCGCGGACCCGAGGCGAGCCAGCGCACATCGTTCGCGAGCTTCATCATGTCGCACGCGAGCGCCTTGACCGCGCCGTGTGCGAACACCAGCTCATCCTTCGACGTGAGCGCGTGA
>SFFC01000189.1 GCA_004556985.1 Clostridiales bacterium
CGAACGCTTCCGCGCATGCCGCTTCGCTCAGCCGGTCCGTGCGCGAGGCGATGGTCAGCGTTCCGCCCGTCTGCTCCGCCGCCAGCTTGAGCAGCGGCAGGCCAAGCCCGACCGGCCGGGTCGTCCGCGTGGTGGCAAACGGATCGGTCACGCGGCGAAGAAGCGCCTCGTCCATGCCGCAGCCGTCGTCGGTGATCGTCAATGTCCGCCGCGAACCGGCGTCCGCGACCGAAATCTCGATGTGCGCCGCGCCGGCGCGGACCGAGTTTTCGGCGATATCGAGAATGTTGAGCGCCAGTTCCTTCATCGGCCCCCTCCGTCGAGCAGTCGAATGAGCGCGTCCCGCACCCGCTGCGCGTCCCCGCCGTCCAGCGGCAGGCTGCAGGGCGCGTCCGCAATGTTCCAGAGATGGTGCGCGTCGCTCGCGCTGATCACGCGGCGGCGGTACCGCTTTATGAGCGCGTCCGCCCGGTCCGGGTCCGCGACCTCGAGCGTTTCAAACGCCGGTTCCTCCGGGATCGCGCCGAGAATGGCGAGGATGCCGTTGGACTCGCGGTCGATGTGCGCCGGGTAGGCCGCGCCGCCATGGGTGCGCGCGAGCCGGACCGCCTGCTCGAGCGGCAGCGCGGTGGCGAGGATCAAGAGCTCCGCCTCCTCGCCGGCGACCGCATCCTGCGCATCCATCAAAATCTGATTGCCGAAGATCTCCGGCCGGTTGTTCCGCCGCATCCGGTACGGCCGCACCGCCGCATCGAACGCCATGGCCGTTTCGAGCGTCGGGAACAGGCACACCAGATGGATCTCCTCGGCCGTGGTCAGCTCCATTCCCGCGACCGGCACGATGCCGTGCGCCTCGCAGGCGCTGAAGAACGCGGGGCAGTTGCCGCAGCTGTTGTGGTCGGTGAGTGCGGCAACATCCAGCCCCTCGAGCATCGCCATGCCGGCGATGTTGGCGGGCGTCATGTCGTCGTCCGCACAGGGCGACAGACAGGAATGGATGTGCAGCTCGGCCCTGAGCATGCTCACAGCAGCAGGCCGGCAAGCTCTGCCGCCAAAGAGAAGGCCGTCTCCCCGCTGCCGAGCAGGTTGACGCCGTGCGCCATGGCCAGCTCCGCCACGCCCTCGTCGGGCGCCACGCCCTCGCACAGCAGGATGGCCGCACAGTCGGCCAGCGTCGCCACCGCGACGATGTTGCGGTTGGACATGATCGTCAGCCATGCCGCATCCGCCGGCGCGCGCCCCATGACCCAGCTGAGCAGGTCGCCGGCATACCCGCCGCGCACCTCGCGTCCGGGATCGGGCAGCGCAAACGCCGCCAGATCGAGCCGCTCCATGATCTGTTGCACCGTCATGACCGTTCCCGCTCCTCCTGCTGCATCCGCTGTACGCGCTCGCGCATGCGCACGATGCACTCCTCCGGCCGGCACTCGCCGCGCACGACGTCCTCCGCAAACGCGCGGCAGGTCGGCGCGCCGCAGAACCCGCAGTCGAGCTCCGGCAGGGTCGCATAAATCTCCTCAATGCGGGACATCTTCTCCAGTGCGCGCTCCATGTCCGCATCGAGCGTGGAGGCCGGGCGGTACTGGATCAGGCTGTCGTACAGAAAACCATCCGGCACGAACGACGCATCCCCATAGGGCGGGATGCGGTTCTCCGATACCGGCAGATAGCGCCTAAGCGCCTGCAGGCGCACGCGGGCGATATACGGGTTTTCCACCGTCGCCACCCCGCCGACGCAGCCGCCGTCGCATGCGTTCAGCTCGATGAAATCCACACCGGAGGCGCAGAGCATTTCCACGCCCTGCACGTTTTCCTCGATGGTGTGGCCGCCCAGATTGGCCCACACGGTGGTGCCGCACTGACGCATGGCGGGCAGCTCATGGTCAATGAAATGCTGCACGCCGGGATTTTGCAGGCCGATGGAATTCATCAGGCCGGAGGGGGTCTCGTACAGGCGCTCCCCGCTGTTGCCGGGCTGCCCGTGGAGGGTCAGCCCCTTGCCGGAGATGCCGCCCAGCAGGCGCAGGTCCTCGATGTCGGCGTACTCCGGGCCGAAGCCGAAGGTGCCGGAGGCGCCCACCACGGGGCCTGCCAGACGCTTGCCGAGAAAGTCCACATGCAGATCGCTCACAGCTCGAACACCTCCTGTGCGTCAAAGACCGGGCCGTCCTTGCAGACGGTTTTGGGGCCCACTTTGGTGTGGCAGGTGCAGCCCAGACACGCGCCCAGACCGCAGGCCATCTTACCTTCCAGACTGGCAAGGCAACGCACCTCCGCGGCGGCGCAGAGCTTCGCCACGCCGCGCATCATCACCATGGG
>SFFC01000190.1 GCA_004556985.1 Clostridiales bacterium
AGGTTGGTAGCGATGTCGTCCTTCACGGCGGCATAGATCCCGGGCAGCTCCGTGAGCCGCTTCTCCCGGCGCAGCTGGTCGAAGATGGCGAGCAGCATGCGCTGCTGCCGGTCGTTGCGGCCCACATCCGTGCTGATGCCCTTGCGCGCGCGGCAATAGTCCAGCACCTGCTGCCCGTCAAGGTGCTGAAACCCCGGCTCCAGCGTGCGGCCGTCCAGCCGGATACTGACGTCCACATCGTAGTCCACGCCGCCCATCGCGTCGACCAGGCGCTTGAGCCCCTCCATGTTCACGCCCGCGTAGTAGTCGACCGGCACGCCCATGAGCATCTCGACCGTTTTCTGCGCGTAGAGGAAGCCCTCGCCCTCCGCCGCGCCGCCCTTGGCAAACGCCGCGTTGATCTTCCAACGGCCGCGCGTGTTGTAGATGGCTGCGTAGGTGTCGCGCGGGATGGAGATGAGGTGCACGGTGTTCTCGCGGAAGTTGACGGCGGCGAGCATCATCACATCCGAGCGGTAGTTGTTTCTCTCGTTGCGGTAGAGCGGGTCGTTCGGGTCGTCGCGCTCGGCGCTCTGGTCGTAGCCGAGCAGCAGGATGTTGATCCGCCCGTCCATGAAGGAGAGGTCGGCCTGCTCGCGCAGCGTCTCCTCCGGCGAGAGCGTGGGGCTCGGCGCGGCAGGTGCCGCGTCGGTGTGCGGCCGCTCCGTCCGGGCGACGGGCGCCGGCGTTTCAAAGGCGCTTTCGGGCCGCGTCCAAACGCGGTACAGGCCCGTGACCGCCCAGGTCAGCGCCAGCGCGCCCGCCACACAGGCCAGAATGGTTATCTTCTTTCGCATCATCCGCCTCCGAAGGATTCACGTTTTTGCATAGTCTGTGCAGGTTTTTCCCTTTCATGTCCCGCGGCGGGCATGGAGATTTCTGGTTGACGACCGTCCATTTTGCGGACGGATGGGGAATTTTCGCTTCCTTTGCCGGATCGGTTCGATGTTTGTCAACCGGGCAGGAAACCGGCATACCGGCGCAGAACCACACCGATATCCTGAAACCGAAATTGTAAAAGGGGGATGAGTATGCCCATGTTCCATCGTGAGAGTGACGCCGCACGGCGGGAGCCGTCGGCGCCGGACCGCCAACTGCTGATGCTGCCTGTCAACTGCATCCTTGCCAACCCCAATCAGCCGCGCAAGCAGTTTGACGAGGACGGCCTGCGGGAGCTCTCCTCCTCGATCGCGCAGGCCGGGCTGATCCAGCCGCTCATCGTCCGCCGCATCGGCGGCGCGTACGAGCTCATAGCGGGCGAGCGGCGGCTGCGCGCCTGCCGCATGCTGAACATGGCCGAGGTGCCCTGTATCGTGCAGCGCACCACCGAGGAGACGAGCGCCGTTCTGGCGCTGATCGAAAACCTCCAGCGGCGCGACCTGCACTTCATCGAGGAGGCGGAGAGCTACCGGCAGCTGCTGCGCACCTTCGGCATCACGCAGGAGGCGCTTGCAACGAGGCTCGGCAAGAGCCAGTCGTTCATCGCCAACAAGCTGCGCCTGCTGCATCTCTCGCCCGCCGTGCGCCGGGCGCTGGTGGAGGCGCGCCTGACCGAGCGCCACGCGCGCGCGCTGCTGCAGCTGCGGGATGAGCGGCTGCAGCTCAAGGCCATTGCGGATATCCGGGAGAAATCGCTCAACGTCAAGGAAACGGAGCGGCTGATCCAGCGCATGATCGAGGAGGTCACGCCCGCGCCCCGGCCGAAGCTGCTGCGCCTGCTCAAGGACTACCGGCTGTTCCTGAACTCCGTGAAGTGCGGCGCGGAGCAGCTGCGCGATGTGGGCATGAAGGTGGAGATCCTGCAAACCGACTATGAGGACGGCGTGGACATGCTCGTCAGGGTTCGCCGGGGCGCCTGCGAGGGCACAACGCGCAGCCACCGCGGCGCCGCCGGGGAATAACAAAGCCGCCCGTTGATTCCGGGCCGCTTTTCCCGGCGATCCGGCCCTCCTCGGCGGTCGCGGCGACCGGCGGGCAGCTCCTGCCCACAGCCGGCGGCATTTTGCAACCAATCGCGACAGCAATCGACGATTTCCGGCATCGAACGACCTTTGCCGACATCCGATGACAGGCAGCGATATCTTTCGACGGGTAGCGATGATGATCGACACTTAGCGATAATCGCCGACTTTTATCGGCCCCCGACGACAGGCAGCGATATCCAGCGACAAACAGCGACAGTTATCGACACTTAGCGATAGCAGCCGTCTTTTGTTGACACCCAATGACAGGAAGAGACATTCTTCGACTGTCAGCGACAGCGACCGACATTCATCGATA
>SFFC01000191.1 GCA_004556985.1 Clostridiales bacterium
GAAGGCCGTGACTGGCCGCGTCGAGGGCTACTGCGGCCCGGGCGACTGGCTGGGCGAGGCTCCGGCGGACCCGGAGACCTATGAGGACGCCGGCACGTTCGACGTCATCGTGCTGGGCGGCGGCCATGCCGGCATCGGCGCGGCGTTCGGCGCCGTGGACGAGGGCGCGACCGTGGCGGTCGTGGAGAAGCAGAAGTGGGAGAACTTCGTGGATACCGAGGGCACCGGCTCCAACATGGGCGGCTGGTACGGCGAGGATATCGGCCACGTCAACTCCAAGCTGCTCATCGAGCGCGGCTACGGCCCGTTCGACACCGGCGCGATCACCGCGGAGTTCTGCAAGCGCGCCGCGGGCCGCGTCAACCCGGAGATCCTCAAGAACTTCGTGCAGTATTCCGGCGCGATGTTCGACCGCTATCAGGAGATCTACAACTCCTACGAGGCGGAGCGCAAGGCGAACGACAGCAACGTGTTCATGAAGAACACCGCGGTCATCGTGCCGACCGCCACCGGCGACGGCAAGACCGGCGACCAGTGGGTCAACGGCGAGCCGGTGCCTGCCGAGGGCTACTTCGACATGAGCGACATGTTCAAGTACCCGCTGTGCAACACGCAGGCGGCGTACGGCCAGCAGAAGACCGCTTACCCGATCCGCTGCGGCGACTACCTGACCTGGCCGTGCAACGCGCAGTTCTACGGCTATCAGGGCAACAACATCGAGTTCATCCACAAGTACGTCGTCAAGTATGTGCAGGAGAGCGAAGGCTCCACCTGGGACTTCGGCCGCGAGGGCGTCAAGCTCATTCAGGACGAAAACAAGAAGGTCATCGGCCTGTTCGCCAAGGACGCGGACGGCAAGTACTACCGCTACAACTGCACCAAGGGCGTCATCCTCTGCGCGGGCGACTTCATCGGCGATCCGCAGATGTGCTGGGCGCTGCTCAACGAGGGCATGGAGTGGGCCGAGCGCAGCGGCGCGACGGCGGATTCCTGGGCCTCTGCGGGCACCCGCAACGGCGCTGGCCACAAGATGGGCTGCTGGGCGGGCGGCATGATTGAGCCGACCCCGCGCGGCTGGATGGCCCTCGGCGGCGGCGCGTCCGGCCCGTGGGGCACCGCGCCGATGCTCATGCTCAACGCGCGCGGCAAGCGCTACATGAACGAGGGCGCCATCGCGCAGTTGAACGCGGTGGGCATGCGCCAGCCGGCGGGTCTGACCTGCTACGTGACCGACGCCAACTGGCGCAAGACGCTGCAGGCCGCGCCGCTTGACCACGGCGCGCCGAACTTCGGCATGCAGGATTACTGGGACAAGATTGAGGCGGACATGGACGCCTGCGTCCCGGGCCAGCAGAACACCGTCACCATCGCCAACCTCGCCGAGCGCACGATGATGAGCGGCAGCGTGTTCTGCGCGAACACGCTGGAGGAGCTGGCTGACCTGCTGGGCTACAAGGGCGCGGCGAAGCAGAACTTCCTCGACTCCATCGCCCACTACAACGAGCTGTGCTACGCGGGCGTGGACAGCGACTACGGCAAGGAAGCGGCCTACATGGTGCCGATCGACACCCCGCCGTTCTTCGGCGGCACGGGTTCCTCCTCCCACAGCACCAGACCGATGATGGTCACGATGAGCGGTCTGGTCACGGACGAGACGCAGAACGTCGTCGATCACGATTGGAACCCGATCGAGGGCCTGTACGCGGCGGGCAACTGCCTCGGCGGCCGCTATGGCTTCGGCTACAGCACGCCGTTCGCGGGCAACTCCGTCGGCATGGCCATGACCCACGGCTGGATCGCCGGCCATCAGGTTGCCTCGGACAAGGCGTTCCTGGGCGAGCCGGTGGAGCCGATGGAGGCTCCGGCGCGCGGTGGTCCCGGTGGTCCCGGTGGCCCCGGCGGTCCCGGCCATTGATAGAGGCTTGAGGGGTGCGAAAGCGCCCCTCTTTCCTTCGTTGGAATAGCGGAGTATAATGGGCTTGACCGTTGACTGTTTTGATTCAAAGGAGGACTCCTCATGGCGAACGAACGAGCGCTGATCGTCGACCTGCACATTCCCTACTGCATCCGCCCGGAGCGCTACGCCGCCGCGTTCGGCGCGGTCGGCACCAACGCGCAGAAGGACGCCTATATGCGCGCGATGGAGCGCGAGGTGCGCGCGTGGGAAGGCGAGCTGGATGGATACGCCGTGCGCGCGGTGCGCCTTGGCGGCGGCAGCGCCAGCGTCATGAGCCCCGACCTGCTGGGCGAAACGCTCTCCCTCCTGCGCCACACGCTGCCCATGGCCCCCGGGGCGGAGGTCAGCTACGACGCGCTG
>SFFC01000192.1 GCA_004556985.1 Clostridiales bacterium
CGGGCGGCGAGTGCTGCGGCGACCTCGGGGTCGAGCGCGGACTCGGCAAAGGCCGCCAGGCTTGTGAGCATGTCGTTGAACTCGCCGTTGCCGTGGTGGCACTGGATGGCCTCGTCGATGAGGGGCCAGACCCTGGCGGAGCCCTCCGCGCTGGCAGAGCCGCTCACGCACAGCAGGCGGAAGGCCGCCTCGCGGACGATGCCGGAGTCCTCGTCGAAGAGGGAGTCCTCGGCGGCGTCGTAGGCCTCGTCGGCGCCGAACTCGCCGGCTGCCGCCTGGGCGCACAGGAAGTTGAGGCACTCCCAGCGCGCCTGGTTGCCGGGCTTGGCCAAGGCCTCGAGCACGGCGTCTGTGGCCGGGCGCACGGCGGCGGCATCGGAGCGGGCGGCCAGAGCCAGGGTGGCTGCGGCCTTCTGGCGCTTGGAGCGGCTGGAGCTTGCCAGCAGCTCCTCGAGCAGGGCGAGGGTCTCGGAGCTTGCGCGGGCGGCGCGTGCGGCGGCCTCGCGCTGCTCGGGGGTGTCGAGCAGGAGTTCGTCAGACATGGAGCGTATCCTTTCCGGTGATGTGCATGCGGTGCGCTTCCGGCACGGGCGCGCGGCCTGTGCCGGAAGGAGTGGTTAGTCGTTGGGGGCGTCCTCGAAGGAGGCGATGCCGCTCTTCTTCAGCTGCGAGGCGAAGGACTCGCGCTGGGCGAGGGGCTCGTAGGCGCGGTTGCCGTCGAGCGACTTGTAGGCGGGGCGGATGATGCGGCGCCCGGTTGCCAGCTCCTCGAAGCGGTGGGCCGTCCAGCCGGCCTGGCGGGCAACGGCGAACAGCGGCGTGAAGAGCTCTTCGGGGATGCCGAGCATCTTGTAGACCAGGCCCGAGTACATGTCGATGTTGGCGCAGATCGCCTTGGAGCTGCCCTTGACCTCGGCGAAGAGCTCCGGGGTCAGGCGCTCGATGGTCTCGATGAGCTCGAACTCCGGCTGGTACTCGGTGCCCTGCGCCAGCTGGCGGGCGTAGCGCTTGCAGATGACGGCGCGCGGGTCGCTCAGGGTGTAGACGGCGTGGCCCATGCCGTAGACCAGGCCGGAGCCGTCGTTGGCCTCCTTGCGCAGGACCTTGCGCAGGTAGTCCGCCACCTGGCCCTCGTCCGTCCAGTCGTCGACGCTGGCCTTGAGGTCGTCTTGCATGGCGATGGCCTTGAGGTTGGCGCCGCCGTGCTTGGGGCCCTTGAGGCTGGAGATGCCGCCGGCATAGGCGGAATACGCGTCTGTGCCGCTGGAGGTGAGCACGCGGGTGGTGAAGGTCGAGTTGTTGCCGCCGCCGTGCTCGGCGTGGAGCATGAGCATGATGTCGAGCATCTGGGCTTCCTGCGGGGGGTAGCCCATGTCGGGGCGCAGCATCCACAGGACGGTCTCGGCCGTGGACAGGCCGGGCTCGGGCGGGTTGATGTACATGCGGCGGCTGGACTGCTGCTTGCGCGCCAGGTAGCTCAGCGGCGCCAGGCGGGGCAGGCGGCTCAGCAGCTGCACGGCCACGTCGACCTCGTGCTTGGGGGTGATGAGGTCTGCATCCTGATCGTAGGAGTACAGCAGCAAGACGCTGCGGGCGAGCATGTTCATGGCGCTTGCAGAGGGCGAGTTCATGATCAGGTTGGCCACAAAGCCGTCCGGCAGGTTGCGCCACTCGTCGAGCACGGCGTGGAGGGCGTCGAGCGCGGACTTGTTGGGGAGCTCGCCGGTGACCAGCAGGAAGGTGAGCTCCTCGTAGCCGAAGCGCCCCTCTGCGGCCGCGTTGTCAACCAGGTCGAAGATGTCGTAGCCGCGCAGGGTCAGTCGGCCCTCGTCGGGGGTCTTCACCCCATCCTCAGCGGTGTAGCCGTGGACGTTGCTGATGCTGGTGACGCCGGCGACCACACCCGTGCCGTCCGCGTTGCGCAGGCCGCGCTTGACGTTGAACTTGGCGTAGTAGTCGGCGGGAACGTCCTTGTACGCGCCGAAGTTCTGGTAGAGGACGGAGTCGCGGGTATCGGTCACAGGTGCCTCCCTGGGTACGGCAGCGCGAATACTGCTCAAGGCGCCCGCCTTGCATGCGCGGGCGCCCGCTCAAAGACATGGAATGTGTGGGAAGAATTATACGCAGCGCCGCACGCGAGCGACACAAACCTTAATTGAGCTGTAACCGGCGCTCGGGCAAGCGGCACCTGTCACAGGGTGCGGCGGCTCTCGATGCTGCGCGCGAGCGTGACCTCGTCTGCGTACTCGAGCTCGCCGCCCACGGGCAAGCCGCTGGCCAGGCGCGTGACGGTGAGGCCCAGGGGCTTGATGGT
>SFFC01000066.1 GCA_004556985.1 Clostridiales bacterium
GGGACGAGGCAGTTGCGGCCGGTGCCGATGAGATCCTCCCGGTGGGCCAGGCGGAGCGCCTCGCGCACGAGCGGGAAATTCTGCGGGCGGCGGAATTGCAGCAGCGCGCGCTGCATGGCCTTTTCGTGCGGCGTGCGTGGGACGAAGACCGGCTTGCCCGTGCGCGGGTCAAAGCCCGTGTAGAACATGCAGGTGGAGAGTGTGCCGGGGGTCGGGTAGAAATCCTGCACCTGCTCGGGCTGATGGTTGATGTCGCGCAGGTATTCGGCCAGCTCGATGGCGGCGGAAAGGTCGCTGCCCGGATGGCTCGAGATCAGGTAAGGGACGAGGTATTGCTCCTTGTTCAGCTCGCGGTTGATGCGCGCGTATTTCTCGCAGAAGGCGTCGTAGACGTCGCGCCCGGGCTTGCCCATGACGGCGAGCACCTTCGGGCTATAGCGCAGGCCGGAGCGGACGAAGACCTTCTTGACCTTCGGCAGCGCGCGGATCTCGCGCAGCAGCGCGATGTAGTCCGTGTGGTCGACCTTGAGGTTGGGGCAGGGCTTGGGGAAGAGGCATTGGCGCGCGGCGCAGGTGCCGTGCCGCAGCTGCTTGTCGCAGGAGGGATGGCGGAAATTGGCCGTCGGGCCGCCGACGTCGTGGATGTAGCCCTTGAAATTGGGCATCTGCGTGATGGCCTTCGCCTCCTCGAGCACGGATTCGTGGCTGCGGGTGGAGACGATGCGCCCCTGCAGAAACGTGATCGCGCAGAAGGAACAGGAGCCGAAGCAGCCGCGCGTGTGTGCGATGGAGAACTGCACCTCCTCGATGGCGGGCACGCCGCCCAGCGCGTCGTAGTCGGGATGCCAGGTGCGCTGAAAGGGCAGGGCATACGTCGCGTCGAGCTCCTCGCGGGAGAGCGGCATATCCGGCACGGTCTGGATGACATAGCGGTCGCCGTGGCGCTGGCTGATGGCGTGCCCGCGGACGGGATCCTGCTCGTTGTATTGGACGAGGAAGGCCTCGCCGTATTTGCGCTTGCTGGCGGCGCAGTCCTCATAGGACGGAATCTCGATGCTGTTTTTCATGGGCGATGCGGCCATGTAGCAGACGCCGCGCATCTTCGCGCATTCCCAGGCGGGCGCGCCACGGCTCATCCAGTCCGCCGTGACGAGGATGGAGCGCTCGCCCATGCCGAACATCAGCAGATCCGCGCCGCTGTCCACGAGGATGCTCGCTCGGACGGCGTCGTCCCAGTAATCGTAATGCGCGAAGCGGCGCAGCGACGCCTCGACGCCGCCGATGGCGATGGGGATATCACCGTAGGCCTCGCGGATGAGGCGGCAGTAAACGTTCACGGCGCGGTCGGGGCGTTTGGCCGCCTTGCCGCCGGGGGTATAGACATCCGACGAGCGGCGCTTCTTCGCGGCGGTATAGTGGTTGACCATGCTGTCGATGACGCCGGAGGAGACGAGAAAGCCGTAGTTTGGCCGGCCGAAGCGCATGAAATCGGCGGTGTTCTTCCAGCCCGGCTGGGCGAGCATTGCAACGCGATAGCCCGCGGCCTCGAGCACGCGATAGATGATCGCCGCGCCGAAGGACGGATGATCGACATAGGCGTCGCCGGAGACGTAGACGAAATCCGGCGCGTCCCAGCCGCGCGCGCGCATATCGGCCGCCGTGGTCGGCGGAAAGAGAAGACGGTCTGCCATGATGCATTCCCTCACAAAGCGAAAAGATGTCAAAATAATCGGTTTCATCATACCACAGTTCCGGGAAAAAAGAAAGTGACAGCTCCTTCCGGATGCGCTATAATGACTGAACCGGCATGATGCTGGTTGCATTTCCGACGAAATGCTGTAAATTCTGCTGCTTTGCGATCGAGGCCGGATCTTTACGGAAGGATTTACAGCATAAATCAGCGCAAGGAACAGGAGGGAACGGCCCATGCGGATCGGTCTGTCGACGTCGGGCTTCTACGGGCGCTTTGAGACGGAGGAGGCGGCGGAATATATCGCGGCGCTGCCGGTCGACTGCGCGGAGGCCTTTTTGCAGACGCCCAGCGAGTATACGCTGGAATTCGCCGCGCTGGTACGCCGCAGCTTCGGCCGGGTGCACTGCACGAGCGTCCATCCGATGGGCATCCAGTTTGAAAACAGCATGATGAGCCGCTCCAAAAGGCAGCGGCAGGATGCGTTTGACCTGTTCTGCCGCGTGCTCGACGCGGGCATGGCGCTGGGCGCGGGCACGTATGTCTACCACGGGCGCAGCACCTCGCTGCTCTCGCCGCTCCCCTGGGATCTGCAGAAGAACCTCGACGTGCTGGGGCCGATGTGCGAGCTGGCCGCGCAGCGGGAGATGGTCATCGGCTGGGAGAACGTCTGCTGGTGCCAACTGACGACGCCCCAGCGCGTGCGCGAGGCAGCCGCGGCGCTGGACGCTGTCCGCTTCACGCTGGACATCAAGCAGGCGATGCGCGCGGGCTGCGACCCGATGGACTTCGTTGCGGCGATGGGCGGGCACCTTGTGAACGTGCACATCTGCGACTGGCGGGAGGACGGCGGGCTCTGCCTGCCGGGCGAGGGATGCTTTGACTTCGGGGCGCTTTTCACCTCGCTGGCAGAGGCCGGCTATGACGGGCCCGTGATCATTGAGCCGTATCTGCGGCTGATAAAAAGCGAGGAGGCGCTGCTTGCAAGCATCCGCTCGATGCGCGCCCTGCTGGAGCAAAGCGAAAAGCGAGGAGGAGAGAGAACATGATCGTCAAGGAGAGGCGGCTTCAGCTCGGCGGACACGAGCTGCTGCTCAGATGCGCGCGCGAAGAGGACGCGCAGAGGCTGATTGACTATCTCAAAACGACGAGCGGGGAGACGCGCTTTCTCATCCGCGAGCCGGACGAGGTCACCATGACGCAGGAGGACGAGCGCCGGTTCATCCGCAGGCAGAACGAATCGGCAAGCGACGTGATGTTGCTCGCCTTTTATGACGGGGAATTCGCCGGAAACGCTTCGCTCATGGGCATGGGCCCGAGCCGATACAGGCATCGCGCCGGCGTGGCCATCGCGCTGTATCAGGCCTATACCGGGCTGGGCATCGGCCGGGCGATGATCGAAGCGCTGCTTGCGATTGCGAAGGAATGTGGGATCGAGCAGGTCGAGCTGGAGGTCGTCGCGGACAACGAGCGGGCGATTGCGCTGTACAAAAAGCTGGGATTTGAGGTGTACGGCACGATGCCGCGCAACATGAAGTATCGGGACGGCACCTACGCGGACGTGTACTGGATGATGAAGCGGCTGTGAGCGGGCAGCCCCCTGCGGGCGAAGCGCGGAGAAACGGGCGGAAACCTTGGCGTCGCGCATTGACGAAAGCGGCCGTTCGGAGTAAAATAAAGGTAATCCATGCCGCAGGGTCGGCCAAACTAGCAAAAAGGAATGATACAAAGATGGAACAGAACATTCGTCTTGACGTCAATCACATGATGGCGGATATGCTCGGCAGCGAGCATGGCATCACGAGCGCTCAGCTTGAGGCGATGAAGGAAGCCGCCGCGAGCGCGCAGCACAACGTCGAAGCCAACCGCGGCAAGGGCTGGCTGGGCTGGATGGAGCTGCCCTACAACCAGGAGGAGATCGTCTCCAAAATCGAAGAGGTTGCCGCGAAGGTTCGCGCCAACTATGAGTACCTCGTCGTGCTGGGCATCGGCGGCTCCGCGCTGGGCCCCATCGCCGTGCACCAGGCGCTCAATCATCTGCATTACAACGAGCTGCCGGCGGACAAGCGCCCCGGCCCGAAGTTCTACGTCGAGGACAACATCGATCCCGAGCGCATGGCCGCGCTGTTTGACGTGATCGAGCTCCCCAAGACCTGCTTCTGCATCATCACCAAGTCCGGCGCGACCGCCGAGACGATGAGCCAGTACCTGATCGTGACCGAGGCGCTCAAGGCGCAGGTTGGCGAGGGCTGGGCCAAGCAGGTCATCGCCGTGACCGACCACGAGAAGGGCAACCTGATCAAGCTGGCCAAGGAGAACGGCTTTGAGACGTTCTTCATCCCCGACGGCGTCGGCGGACGCTTCTCCGAGATGTGCCCGGTCGGCCTCGTGCCCGCTGCCTGCTGCGGCATCGACATCCGCGCGATGCTCGCCGGCGCGGCCGCGATGGACGCGCGCTGCAAGACCGACGACATGATGAAGAACCCGGCGCTGCTGGAGGCCGTGCTCCAGTACATCGCCTGCGAGCAGATGGGCCGCAATGTGCAGGTCATGCTGCCCTATGCGGATTCCCTCAAGTACATGGCCGACTGGTTCTGCCAGCTCTGGGCCGAGTCTCTGGGCAAGAACGTGAGGCGCGACGGCACGCCTTGCCACGCCGGACAGACCCCGGCCAAGGCGCTGGGCGTCACCGATCAGCACAGCCAGCTTCAGCTCTACAACGAGGGACCGTTTGACAAGGTCATCACCTTCATCAAGGTCGAGAATTTCCGCAGCGAGACGAAGATCCCGAAGGGCTGCGAGGAGTTCAAGGACGTCGCTTTCCTGGGCGGCATGACGCATAACACGCTCATCGAGGCGGAGCGCCAGGGCACCGAGTATGCGCTCTACGTCAACAAGCGCATGAACCAGACGATCATCATGCCGGAGGTCAACGCCTACACGCTGGGCCAGCTGATGTTCTTCCTGGAGATGGCGACGGCCTACGAGGGCGAGCTGCTCAACATCGACGCCTTCAACCAGCCGGGCGTGGAGACCAGCAAGCGCGCGACCTACGCGATTCTGGGCAACACCGACGCCAAGTACGACGCGGCCCGCAAGGAAATGACCGGCCGTCCGGCGTTCAAGGCGGAATACATCCTGTGATGCGCACGGGGCCTGGGATGACCTGGGCCTCGGTTTTTATCCGGGCCGGCAGGCCCACTAAACCGGCATGATGCCGGTTGCAAGCCGACAAAATGCTGTGAATCCCGTTGCTTTGCGCCCGAGGCCGAAGTTTTACAGAAGGATTTACAGAGTAAAAGGAGTGAAGCACCATGTCCAAGATTGATACCGTCCGCGCGGCGATGATGCAGGCCATGAAGGACAAGGACAAGCCGCGCAAGGACGCGCTTTCCCTGCTGCTTTCCGCGCTCAAGAGCAAGGCGATCGACAAGCGCGCCGACCTGACGGAGGAGGAGGAGAACGCCGTCATCTTCCGCGAGATCAAGCAGGCGCAGGAGACCGTCGACACGACGCCGGCGGACCGCACCGAGATCATCGAAGAGGCGAAGCTGCGCATGAACGTGTACAGCGAATTCGTGCCCAAGCTGATGGACGAGGAGGAGATTCGCGAGGTCATCAAGGCTGTGCTCGCCGAGCTTGACATCGCGCAGCCGACCGCGCGCGACAAGGGCAAAATCATGAAGACCTTGATGCCGCGCGTCAAGGGCAAGGCCGACGGCGCACTGGTCAACAAGGTGCTGGGCGCGTTCTTTGCCTGAGAGCGCAAACGCCGGGCGTTTACGGGAGCCCGGAACTCATAATTGAAAAAGCGGTTCCGATGCAGTATAATGGGAGCATCGGAACCGTTTTTTGTGAGGAAATGGAGGTTTGTTCATGAGCAGGAAGGCTATTCTGATCGTGCTGGACAGCGTGGGCATCGGCGCGCTCCCCGACGCGGCGGCCTATGGCGACGCGGGCGCAGATACGCTTGGACATATCATCAACACCTGCCATCCGGCGCTGCCGAACCTGATGGCGATGGGGTTGGGAAACATCGATGGGGCATCGTTCCCCGGCGCCGCTGCGGCCCCCTGCGCAGGCTATGGAAGGCTGCGCGAGGTTTCCGCCGGCAAGGATACGACGACGGGGCATTGGGAGATCGCGGGCGTGCAGCTCTCCCGCGCGTTCCCGACCTTCCCGGAGGGCTTCCCGCGGGAATTCCTCGCGCGCTTTGAGGAGGCCGTCGGCCGCGGGACGATCGGCAACAAGCCTGCCAGCGGCACGGCGATTCTCGACGAGCTGGGCGAGGAGCATTTGAAGACCGGAAAGCTGATCGTCTATACCTCGGCGGACAGCGTCTTCCAGATTGCCGCGAACGAGGCGATTGTCCCGCTTGAGGAATTGTATCGCGATTGCGAGATTGCTCGCGAGATGCTCAAGGGTGAGCTGGAGGTCGGGCGCGTCATTGCGCGGCCGTTTGTCGGCGATCACGCGGGTGCGTTCAAACGCACGGCAGGACGCCGGGATTACAGCGCCATGCCGCCCACGACGATGTGCGACGTGCTGGAGGCGGCGGGAAAGACCGTCTACGGCGTTGGCAAGATCGAGGATATCTTCGGCCATCGCGGCATCACGAAGTCGAACCATGCGGCGGGTAATCCGGCCTGCATGGAGGCGACCTTTGAAGCCATGCGTGAGGACTTTGACGGGCTGCTCTTCGTCAACCTGGTCGACTTTGACATGGTCTACGGCCATCGCCGCGACCCGCAGGGCTATGCCGGCGCGCTGGAGGCCTTTGACCGCCAGCTTCCGCAGATTCAGGCGCTGATGGGCGACGAGGACATGCTGATTCTGACGGCGGATCACGGCTGCGATCCCTGCCATACCGGCACGGACCATACCCGTGAGCATACGCCCCTGCTCGTTTGGGGCAGGCAGCTGCGCGGCGGCGTGAACCTGGGCACGCGGGCGACCTATGCCGATATCAGCGCGACGATTCTGGAATACTTCGGCCTTGAAAACAACCTCAAGGGAACCTCGTTCCTGCGGGCGCTTCGATGAGGAGGAGACACGATGAACGCAATGGAAGAGATGCAGAGAATTGACAACGCAGCCCAAAAGGTGCTCGAGGTCTGCGGCACGGCGGAAATCGGCGTGATTCTGGGCAGCGGTCTGGGCGATTATGCGCAGGCGCTTGAGGAGGCCGTCCGCCTTCCGTATGCCGAGATTCCGGGCTTTCCGCAATCGACGGTGGCCGGGCATGCGGGCATGCTCTGCTGCGGCATGCTGCACGGCAAGCGCGTCATGATGATGCAGGGGCGCTTCCACTACTACGAGGGATACTCGATGAAGGACGTCACGCTGCCCGTGCGCGTGATGCAGAAGATAGGGGTCAAAACGCTGATCGTCACCAACGCCTGCGGGGGCATCAACCTGTCGTATGCACCCGGCGATCTGATGCTCATCGCCGACATGTTCAGCATGACCGGCCAAAACCCGTTGATCGGGCCGAATCTGGATGAATTCGGGCCGCGCTTCCCGGATATGAGCTGCGCCTTCGACCCGGATCTGCGCGCGTTGGCCCATGCCTGCGCGAAGGAACAGGGCTTCTCCCTTCAGGAGGGCGTCTATGCCCAGATGACCGGCCCCTGCTATGAGACCCCGGCGGAGATCCGGATGCTGCGCACGCTGGGCGCCGACGCCGTGGGCATGAGCACGGTGCCCGAGGTGATCGTCGCGCGCCACGGCGGCATGCGCGTGCTGGGCGTGAGCTGCATCACCAACATGGCCGCAGGCATTCTTTCAAAGCCGCTCAATCATGCGGAGGTGACCGAGACGGCCAACCGCGTCAAGGACCGATTCAAGGGCCTGCTGGATGCCGTAATCGGGCGCATGTAATCCATTTCTGTTCAAAAAGGAGCTGCCTTTTCCTGGGACAGCTTCTTTTACTCTGAAAGTCTCTCTGCAAAGCTTCGGACTCGGCCTCAAAGCCATGGGACTTGCATCACTTGGTCGGAAATGCAACCGGCATCATGCCGTCCCGGCAGGCTGAAAGTCAAAAGACCGGAGACAAAATGTAACTTTTGCAACTATTTTGACTGAAAACTTCATTTTCTTAAAAAGTGGGTGTAAAAAGCGCGAAAATAAAAGGAAAATAGCAAAAGCGGCTGACCTGAGTTGAATTTCGCTTGACATCGATAATTCATTGGGATATAATGGACACATTCGCCGGAGCGATCCGCTCCGGGACAAGATAAAGGAGGTCTTTCCATGAAGAAGCTTTTTGCCGCGGTGCTGGCGCTGTGCCTGTGCCTTGCCTTGACCGGCGCTGTTGCCGAGGACTATGTCATCGCGACCGACACCGTCTTCAAGCCGTTTGAGTATACCGACGCCTCCGGCAGCTTTGTCGGCATCGATGTGGATATCCTTGCCGCCATCGCCGAGGATCAGGGCTTCACCTACACGCTCAACAGCCTCGGCTGGGATGCGGCCATCGCGGCCTGCCAGGCGGGCCAGGCTGACGGCATGATTGCCGGCGCCTCCATCACTGACGAGCGCAAGGCCAGCGGCTGGATCTTCTCCGACGGCTACTTTGACGCGACCCAGTGCATGACCGTCTCTGCGGGCAGCGCCATCGCCTCCTTTGACGACCTGGCGGGCAAGACCGTCGCCGTCAAGACCGGCACGCAGGGCGCCTCCTACGCCGAGAGCCTCAAGGATCAGTATGGCTTCTCCATCACCTACTTCGAGGATTCCCCGACGATGTACCAGGCGGTCATCGGCGGCCAGACCGTCGCCTGCTTCGAGGATACCCCGATCATGGCGGCGACCATCAAGGAAAACGGCCTCCCGCTTGAGATCGTTGAGGGCTCCGAGAACGCCGGCTCTCCCTATGGCTTTGCCATCTTCAACGCCGACAAGCAGGAGCTGGTCGACAAGTTCAACGCCGGCCTTGCCAGCATCAAGGCGAATGGCAAGTACGACGAGATCCTCGCGAAGTATCTCGACTGATCGCGCCTGCCCGCAAGTCTGACGAGAGCAAACGGAGGGGGCACTGCATTCCGGTGCCTCCTCTTTTTGACCTGATGCAGGCGCGCGCCGTCCGCCCTTCCCGGGGCGGATGACCTGCTGTATGACCACACGCATTCAAAAGCGGAGGCGGCGTTGACCGCCTTCGACGGGAAAGGAGACCTGCTTCGTGGCGAGAATTCTCACCGTCTACGGCGAGCTGCTGCTGCGCGCGATGGGCCAGACGCTGCTTCTGGCGCTGTGCGGCCTGTTCTTCGCGTGCATCATCGGCCTGATCGTCGGCTTGATGAGCGTGATCAAGAACAGGGCCTGCCGGATCATCGCGTCGGTGTTCGTGGATGTCATCCGTGGCGTGCCGATGATCGTTCTGGCGTATTTCGTGTTCTTCGGCGTCCCCTATCTGTTCAATACGATCCTCGGCATCGGCGGTGTGACGCTCTCGGCGCTTCAGGCCGGCACGATCTGCCTCGCGCTCAACTGCGGCGCCTACATGGCCGAGATCATCCGCGCGGGCATCGAGTCCGTCGACAGGGGGCAGATGGAGGCCGCGCGCAGCCTGGGCCTGCCCTATTGGCGCGCTATGTACCGCGTCGTGCTGCCCCAGGCGATCCGCACGATGATCCCCAGCATCATCAACCAGTTCATCATCACGCTCAAGGATACGTCGATCCTCTCGGTCATCGGCTTCCCGGAGCTGGTTAACACCGCCAAAAACGTCGTTGCGAACACGTTCATGTCCTTCCAGACCTGGGCGATCGTCGCCGTCATGTATCTGATTGTCATCACCGCGCTGTCCCGCGTGGCGAAGGTGCTGGAGAGGAGGATGAGCCGTGGCCGTTAAGCGAGACAAGGTCAAGGTCCACGTCAGCCATCTCAAGAAGAACTTTGGCAAGCTCGAGGTGCTTAAGGATGTCTCCACAGATGTCTATGAGGGCGAGGTTGTCGTCATCATCGGCCCCTCCGGCAGCGGCAAATCGACCTTCCTGCGCTGCATGAACAGGCTGGAGGAGATCACGGCGGGCGAGGTTGTCGTCGACGGTGTGGACATCACGGACAAGCACACAGACATCAACAGGGTGCGCGAAAATGTCGGCATGGTGTTCCAGCATTTCAACCTCTTTGCCAACATGAACGTCCTGCGCAACCTGATGCTCGCGCCGGTCGACCTCAAGAAGGCGGACAAGGATACCGCCCGCGAGCAGGCGCTGCAGATGCTCGACCGCGTCGGCCTGCGCGACAAGGCGGAGGTCTATCCCTCTCAGCTCTCCGGCGGGCAGAAGCAGCGTGTTGCCATCGCGCGGGCGCTGTGCATGAAGCCAGACATCATGCTCTTTGACGAGCCGACCTCCGCGCTCGACCCGGAGATGGTCGGTGAGGTGCTCGAGGTTATGAAGGAGCTCGCCCGTGAGGGCATGACGATGATCATCGTCACGCACGAGATGGGCTTTGCGCGCGAGGTCGCCGACCGGGTGCTCTTCATGGATGGCGGCTATATCGTCGAGGAGGGCACGCCTGCGGAGGTCTTCGGCAGCCCGAAGAACGCGCGGACCAGGGATTTTCTCAACAAGGTGCTTTGAAAGCAGACAAGCAGCCGACCCGGGCTTCTGCCCGGGCCGGCTGCTTTGGAGAAAGGAAAGGGAAGAAAAGAGGAAGGGTCAGTTCTGGTCGTACTGCTTGACCTCGACGGATTGCTTGTCAAAGTCGATGAAGATCTGGTAGGCGTAGTTGTCCTCGCTGGTGTCCCAGATCTCCACGAACTTGGGCGTGACCTCGATGATGATCTCGGTGTCCTCGTGGGAATACTTGTTGTAGCTGCCCCAGAGGAACTTCTTGTAGAGGGTTTCAAACCGGCGATCCGGCTCCTCCACGACGAGGCCCTTGTTCTGCGCGAGACCTTCAATCTGCACGCCGCTCCAGCACAGCGCGACGTGGGGGTTTTCAAAGAGCTGCTGCGTCTTGCGGAAGTTCTTGTCGGTCTTGAACCAGACCTTGCCGTCATAAAACAGGCAGCTTACGTTGCGCACCATGACATAGTCGTTGACCGAGCTGGCCAGCGCCATGATCTTGGAGTCGCCGAGCTTCTCAAACATGATCTCCACGGCCTGCTCGAACGTGAGATGCTTGTCCACACTGAATTTCATCGGGAAACAGCCTCCTGTCGGTTTGATGGATAATCCTTGGTCAAGCAGCTGCGTCGGTCGCAGAGCTTGCTGGATTCAATGGATTGTTTTCGGGAGTAGATGGGGTGTCCTCTCCCCCCCTCCGGGGGAGAAGACATGTTTGTCGAGGATCCGGGCGGCCGCGACGGCCGCCCGGATCACTGAATGAGCTTCTTGAGCGGCACGCTGATCTTCTTGTAGACCAGCATGGTGATGACGGACGTGACCGCGCGGGAGATCACGTTGAACGGCACGACGGAGAACGCGGCGAAGGTCGGAACGTCGGTGATCCAGGGATTCGCGGCGCTGCAGATCTCGATGATGGAATCCCAGCTCATGCCGTAGAGGTAGATGTAGGCGGGGAAGATGAGGTAGAGATTGGTGAAGATGGCGACGATGACGCTGAGCGCGGAGCCGAGCACAAGGCCGATGGCCGCACCCTTCTTCGTCCTGTGCTTCCTGTAATAGAGGACAGCGGGCAGCACGTACGCCAGGCTCAGCAGGAAATTCTGCACCTCGCCGGTGAACATGGAGCTCGTGCCCTTGAACACCAGGATCAGCAGAATTTTGACGGCGATGATTTCCACCGCGCCGGCCGGGCCGAGGATGAAGCCGCCGATCATCTCCGGCAGCGCGGAGAGATCGAACTCCGCGAACGGAGAGAGGAAGGGCACGCCGAAGTTCAGGTACATGAGGATGAAGGCGATGGCGCCCATCAGGGCGGCCATGGTGAGGCGGCGGACCTTGGTTCTGTTCATAAGAGAAACCTCCCAAATAAAAATTCCTGAAGCCAAAATCAAAGCTCGGCCTCAGGAAATTCCTTGTGTAGCAACCGGCGCGCCCAAAAGACGCCCGCGACGCATTCAGGAGGAATCAGTCTTTTCCCATCCGGACTGTACCGTCGGTTCTGGAATCTCACCAGATCGGCCTCCCGCAAAGGAGAGGTTCATGGACTCTACCATCGGTCGGGATTTACACCCTGCCCCAAAGACCATTCAATTTTAACTTCGCATACACTTTATGCCATTGCGGCGGTTTTGTCAAGGGGTTTTGTGCAAAAAGAGCCGGATCAATTTGCGCTTCGGAATCAAACCTCGTCCCGGCCGGCCTGCCGCTTGTCCCACAGGCCGTACTGATCGCTGTTTTTGAGCGCGCTCAGCGTGTATTCCTTCAGGCGGGGATGGTCTTTGGAGAGCGTTTTGAGCATCTCCTTGATCTCCTGCCTGCGGGAATGGCCGTCCTGCGGACAGGGATTGTGAACGACCGGCAGGGAAAGCGCTTTGGCGACGTGGACGATGTGCTTCTCGGGAACGTAGACCATGGGCCGGATGACGGCGAGGCCGCGGTCGGGCAGAAAGGTGTTGGGATGGAAGGTATGCAGCCGGCCCTCGTAAATCAGCGACATGAACAGCGTCTCCACAGCGTCCTCGCGGTGGTGACCGAGCGCGACCTTCGTGCAACCGGCGGCCTGCGCGGCGTCGAGCAGCGCGCCGCGGCGCATTCTCGCGCAGAGCGCGCAGGGGTTTTCCTCCCGGCGCAGGTCGAAAATGATCTTCGCGATGTCGGTGTCAAGCACGGTATAGGGCACCTCAAGCGCGTCGCACAGCGCGCGGATGGGCGCAAGGTCGAACGGCTCAAGCCCCATGTCCACCGTGATGGCATGGAGGGAAAAATCCTTGCCGGGGAAGCGGCGGTAGCGCGCGAGGGCCTCGAGCAGCAGCAGGCTGTCCTTGCCGCCGGAGACGCCGACGGCGACGCGGTCGCCGGGTGCGATCAGATCAAAATCCGCATCCGCCCTGCGGATGCAGCCGAGCACGGTCTTCATGAAGCGGTCGATCCCTTCGTTTTTCTTTGGTCAGTATACGCGCGCATGAAGATTCTGTCAAGTTGTGCCGTCAGGGCTTGACGCGGCAGGAAAAGACTGATAGAATATCCGTTGATTTGCCAAACCGGGCGCTGCTTTTGCAGGCGCCCCGTCAGGAAAACGGAATGGAACCCGAAATGCCCGGAAACATAGAAGGAGAATATAGAATGAAAACAATCGTGGAGATTCTGCGCGGCGTCCTCATCGGCCTGGCGAACATCATTCCCGGCGTGAGCGGCGGCACGATGATGGTCTCGATGGGCATCTATGACACGATCATCGGCTGCATCAACACGCTGTTCAAGGATTTCAGGCGCTGCGTGAAAATCCTCTGGCCGTATCTGGTGGGCATGGTGCTGGGTATTCTCGGCCTGGCGAAGCTGATCACCTACCTGCTGGGGACGTTCCCGCTGCAGACCAACCTGACCTTTATCGGCCTGATCTTCGGCGGCCTGCCGGTGATTCTGCACAAGACGAAGGGGGAGAAGAAGGGCGCTCCCGGCCTGATCGCGTTTGTCGCGGCCTTTGCGCTGGTGATCGTGCTGCAGATTCTGGGCGAGGGCAACGGCCAGGACGCGGCGCTCAGCTTCAGCATCGGACAGATTCTGATTCTGTTCATCATGGGCGTGATCGCCTCGGCGACGATGGTCATCCCCGGCGTGAGCGGCTCGATGATGCTGATGCTGCTGGGCTACTATAACCCGATCGTCGGCTCGGTCAGCCGGATGGTCGACGCGCTGCTGCACGTCAACATGAGCGAGATCCTCGCCTGCTGCGGCGTGCTCGTGCCGTTCGGCATCGGCGTGGTCGTCGGCATCTTCGCCATCGCCAAGCTGATCGAGCTGCTGCTTTCCCGCTATCCCGGCCCGACTTACTGCGCGATTCTCGGCCTCGTCGCGGCCTCGCCGGTCGCCATCCTGATGGCGATGGACTATACCGGCGTGACGCTGATCAGCTGGGTGATCGGCGCGGCGCTGTTTGCGGCGGGCTTTGCCGCGGCCTACAGGCTCGGCGGCGAATGAGCGAAAAAAACGGTTGACAAAACCGACAGAGTCTGATACCATAATCAAGTTCATAAAACCTTATCCAGAGTGGTGGAGGGAATGGGCCCTTTGAAACCCGGCAACCGGACTCGATCCGGTGCTAAATCCCACGACAGCGATGTCGGCAGATGAGGTGTGGTCAAGATGGTTGCCGCCCGATTTGCGAGAATCGGGCGGTTTTTCTGTTCCCCGCAGGCCGGCACACATTTTTGAGGAGGATATAAGTTGGAAACCCGAAACAGAAAGCTCTTTACGTCCGAATCCGTCACGGAGGGACATCCCGACAAGATCTGCGACCAGATCAGCGACGCCGTGCTCGACGAGATCCTCGCGCAGGACCCGTATGCGCGCGTGGCCTGCGAGACCTGTACGACGACCGGCATCGTCATGGTGATGGGCGAGGTCACGACGACGGCGCGCTACGCGGTGGACGACATCGTCCGCAAGGTGGTCTGCGACATCGGTTATGACCGCGCGAAGTACGGCTTCGACGGGCACACCTGCGCCGTGCTGACCGCGCTGCACGGGCAGAGCCCGGACATCGCGCAGGGCGTCGACGCGGCGCTCGAGGGCCGCGAGGCGGGGGAGAGCGACATCGGCGCCGGCGACCAGGGCATGATGTTCGGCTTCGCCTGCGACGAGACGCCGGAATACATGCCCATGCCCATCGCGCTGGCGCACAGGATCACGCGCCGCCTCTCCCAGGCGCGCCGCGGCGGCGAGATGCCCTGGCTGCGCCCGGACGGCAAGAGCCAGGTGACGGTCGAATACGAGGGGGATACGCCCGTGCGCGTGCATACGGTCGTCGTCTCCACCCAGCATGCGCCGGAGATCGACCACGCGACGCTCAGCGCCGAGGTCATCGAAAGGATCATCAAGACCTCGATCCCCGCAGAGCTCATCGACGGCGAGACCCGCTTCCTCATCAATCCGACAGGCAAGTTCGTCGTCGGAGGCCCGATGGGCGACAGCGGCCTGACCGGGCGCAAGATCATCGTGGACACCTACGGCGGCTATGCGCGCCACGGCGGCGGCGCGTTCTCGGGCAAGGACCCGACGAAGGTCGATCGCAGCGCCGCCTATGCGGGACGCTATGTCGCCAAGAACCTCGTCGCGGCGGGGCTGGCGAAGCGCTGCGAGATCGAGCTGGCCTATGCCATCGGCGTGGCGCGGCCCGTCTCGCTGCTGGTGGATACGCAGGGCACCGGCGCGCTGCCGGATGAAAAGCTCGCGGAGCTGGTTGGCCGCTGCTTTGACCTGCGCCCGGCAGGCATCATTGAGATGCTTGACCTGCGCCGCCCGATCTACCGCCAGACGGCGGCATTCGGCCACTTCGGCCGCACGGATATCGACCTGCCGTGGGAGCGCACGGACAGGGTGGAGCAGCTGCGCGCGGAGGCGGCGAAGCTGTAATCTTCTCGCAGAGAAACGAGCAGTAAGCGCGAAGCGAGGAAGGGGTTTGGGGAGTATATCCCTCAGACTCCCTTCCTCGCTTCGTGCTTGTGAAAGCGTTTCAGAAAGGAAACAATTTGAAGTGCCGCCAGCCCTTACTGCTGCGCGAACTTCTGGCGAACCTGCGCGATCTGCTGGGCGTCTGCCTGTTGCGCGGGATACCAGCCCTTGGCGGCCATCGTCTTGTAGATGTCGCCCTGCATCGCGAGGCTGTCGCAAAGCGCTTGGTCAAACGCCTGGTGGACGCCCTCGGTGCTTGATTCGATGGTGCCGTGCATGTACAGGTCACAGACGCCCTTGGTTGTCAGCAGCAGGTTTTCCATGATGGCCTGATCATTCATGACCGTCCCTCCTTAAATCAGCTGATAGAACTGGTTAAAAAGCTCCTGATGCGCGGCGCGCATCTGCTGCACGCAGCTGCGAAGCTGCGGATCGCTCAGGCTGCTTATGGCCTGCTGGCACTGGTTCATCAGAATCTGCTCATGGCCGAGGGCATCCTCGATGTAAAGAAGCTCCTTGGGACTCATTTAGCAATCACCTCCGGCTCTAGCATGCCCGCCGGAGGTGATTTCATGCTCATTTGGCATTTTTCCCAAACAGATCCGACACTTCCGTGATCGAGATGAACGCGCTGTCGTCGATGTCGTGGATGATCGCGCGCATGCGGGCAATCTGGAAGCGGTTGACGACAAAGTAGACCATCGTCTTTTCCTCGCTCGAGTAGTAGCCGCGCGCGGGCATGAGCGTGATGCCCGAGCTGAAGGCGGCGGAGAGCTCCCGGCAGATTTCGTCCGGATGGCTGGTGATGATGGTGGCGGCTTTGGTCTTGTCCAAGCCCTCGACGATGAAATCGACGGCCCTGATGCCGGCCATGTAGGTCACGATGGAGTAGAGCGGCAGCGTCCAGCTTCCCACGAGCACGCCCGCGATGACGTAGAGAATCGCGTTGTAGATCATCACGAACGTGCCGACAGTGATGTTGAACCCGCGCGCGAAAATCACGGCGAGCACTTCCATGCCGTCGATCGCGCCGCCAAAGCGGATGGTGGTGCCGCTGCCGACGCCCGAGATGATGCCGCCGAAGAGTGCGCAGAGCAGCAGGTCGCCGCCCGCGATGGGGGAGGCTGCCTCGCCCGTCAGAAAGCGGAAAAAGACCAGCGAGGCGAGGGAATAGACGAGCAAGGCATAGATGGAGCGCACGGTGAAGGTCAAGCCCTGACGCCTGAGCCCGTAGAGAAAGAGCGGCACGTTGAGGACGATCAGGAAGACGCTGAGCGGGACGACGCCGCCCGTGAGCTGGGAGAGCAGCATCGAGGTGCCGGAAAGCCCGCTGTCGTACAGGCGGACGGGCGAGAGGAACAGGACGACGCCGAAGGCGTTGACGATGCCTGCGAGGGTCAGCATGAGCAGCGAGAGCGGATCGAGGCTGCTGCGGATGCGCGTCAGCGCGCCGGGGCGAGGGGGATTGCTTTTCTTTTTGGACATGGATCTCACCTCATGAAGATTCTATGTCCATGATACCATGAATCCGGCCACGTTACGTTAAGAAGCCGTGAAGAAGGGGCGGCAAAGCGGGGGAGGTCAGTCACGGGAGGCGGCGGTGCACGAAGAGGTCGTTATCTGCCGGACATTTTCAACTGGAGCCGGACGCCCGTGCGCATGTCGAATCCCGAAATCCCTACGAAGAAAAGGCCCACGGGCACGAAGCCCGCGGGCCGGGGAAAAGGATTATCTCAGCCGTTTGCGGATCTGGCTGGTCAGCAGGTCGAGCAGGAACACCGTGACGACGACAGTCAGAAGGATGATACCCACGCGCGGCCAGCGGCAAGCCTGAATCGCGAAGATCAGCGTGGCGCCGATGCCGCCCGCACCGACCAGACCGAGCGTCGAGGCGCTGCGCACAGCGATCTCAAAATGGTTGAGCACGAGGGAGGCGTACAGCGGCAGCAGCTGCGGCAGACGCGCGTAGAACATGGTCTTGACGCCGCCTGCGCCGACCGCATGGCAAGCCTCGACGGCGGTTTCGTCCATGCGCTCCATCTCCTCTGCGAAGAGCTTGCCCAGCATGCCGATCTGATGTACGCCGATGGCGAGCACGCCGGCAAACGGCCCGGGCCCGACCACCTTGATGAAGATGATGGCATAGACCAGCTCAGGGAAGGAGCGCAGTACGTCGAGGATGAACTTGCCGACCCGCGGCACGACGCGGTTGTTCCACAGGTTGGCAGAGGCCAGCAGCGTGAAGGGGATGGCCAGCACGGTGCCCACGGTGGTGCCGAAGAAGCCGATGGCGATGGTCACGAGCATCAGGTGGAAGATATCCTCGCTGGTGCCGTTGTAGAAGTCCCCCCATTCGGGCTGGCAGATTCTGGAAAGCGTGGCCGTGAAGGAGCCCCAGGAGAAGCGGGTAAGGCTGCTCCAGTTGATGTCCATCGCGCACCAGATCAGCAGCGCGATGACGGCAAGCGTGAGGAGGGGCTTTTTGAGCCGGGCTGAAATCTTCATCTTACTTCAGCCTCCTTCGGATCATTTCCGAGAGGGCGTCCACGACGACGACCACCGCAAAGATGAACAGGATGATGATGGATACTCGCTCATACTTGAACAGGCCCAGTGCTTCGTTGAGCTTGACACCGATGCCGCCCGCGCCGACGTAGCCCAGCACAGTGGAGGCACGCACATTCAGCTCGAAGGCGTAGAACGTGTAGCTCGCTACGCTGGAGGCAACCTGCGGCCAGACGGCCCAGACCGCGGTCTTGAGGCGGTTGGCGCCGACTGCCTGCGCGGATTCGAGCGGGTACATGTCGATCGTCTCGATGGACTCGAAGATCAGCTGGGAGGCCATGCCGAAGGTGAAAATCGCAATGGTCAGCACGCCCGTCGCTTCGCCGATGCCCACGATGGCCACCAGCAGGGAGGCCAGCAGCAGGTTTGGGATGGTGCGGATGACGTTGAGGACGAAGCGGATGGCGTTGGTGATGATCCGGTTCCCCGTGACGACCGTCGTCGCAAGAAAGGAGAAGGGAATCGCCAGCAGCATGCCCGCCGCCGTGCCCAGCGCCGACATTTTGAGCGTCTTGACCATCGGGGAGATCAGCTTGGGCAGATAGGAGAAGTCGGGATGGGCGAGCTTTCGGAGAAAGACGCCCACCTGACCGATGTTCCCGGCGAGCTGGGCGAAGTCCGCCTGCGTACAACGGATGCTGCTGTACAGGCACAGCGCGAAGAGCACGAGGAGGAACAGATGCTTTTTCCACGCATAGTGGACCGTATCCTTGATCTTCATGGGCGGCCTCTGTTGTCTTCCTGCAGGAAGGAATCTCCCTTGTAGACCATGCGCAGCACGTCATCATTGAGCTCGGCGGGCGGCCCATCAAACACCAGGCAGCCATCCTGCAGCGCGAGAATCCTGTCGGAGAACTTACGCGCCAGCTCGATAGAATGGATGTTGACGATCACCGTCTTGCCCATGCTCTGGTTGATGCTGCGCAGCTCGGCCATGATCTCCTGCGAGGTGGCGGGATCCAGCGAGGCGACGGGCTCGTCCGCAAGGATGATGCCCGCCTCCTGAAAGAGCGTCCGCGCGATGGAGACGCGCTGCTGCTGACCGCCGGAGAGGTTGTCGCAGCGCTCATGGAGCTTGTCGGAGAGGTTGACCTTCTCAAGCACCTGCGTGCAGAGCGCGTAGTCCTCCCGGGAGAACAGCCCCAGGATGCTCTTGACGTTGGAATAATAGCCCAGCTTGCCGGAGAGCACGTTGCGCTGCACGGTGGAGCGCTTGACGAGGTTGAACTGCTGGGAGATCATGCCGATGGTGCGGCGGATGAGCTTGAGCTCCCGCTTGCCCGCCCGGGTGATGGAGCGGCCGTCGATCAGGATCTCGCCCTCGGTAACGTCGTTCAGGCGGTTGATGGAGCGCAGCAGCGTGCTCTTGCCCGCGCCGCTCAGGCCGATGATCGAGACGAACTCGCCGTCCCCGATGGTCAGGTCAATATCCACCAGGCCCTTCACGCCGTTGGGGTACGTTTTGGAAACATGCCTGAATGTAATCATGCTTACTCAGCAGCCAGCTCGATGTACTGGGCGATGGTGTCGTAGTCCGCCTCGTTGGCCTCGACGTAGCCGTTGTGGTTCCAGGTGCCCATGATGGCCAGGCCGTTCTCGTCGGCGGCCATGTCAAGGAACGCCTGCTTGACCAGCGCGGCGGTCGCGTCGGAGAGGCGGGTGTTCACGGCGACGGCGTCGTTGGGGATGTCCCCGTCGGAGAGCTTGGCCACGGCGAGCTCGGCGTACAGGTCGTAGGGGTTGCCGCTGTCGTCCAGCACGGCCTTGGAGAACACGAAGCGGGAGCCCTCGAAGGTGCAGCAGGCGTCCACGTCGCCCTTGATGACGGCGAGAATCGCGCTGGGCACGGAGGTGATGTTCACCCAGGTGCACGCCTCGGTGTCGATGCCGGCCATCTTCATCTCCGCGACGGGGTAGATGTAGCCGGACGCGCTGGACGCGCCCAGGTAAGCGATGGTCTTGCCCGCGAGGCCCTCATAGCCGGTGATGCCGGAGTCGGCGCGCACGAGCACCTCAGCCTTGAAGCTGCCCACGGAGGT
>SFFC01000193.1 GCA_004556985.1 Clostridiales bacterium
CGATGTAGCCCGTCACCTTCACGATCTCCACCCGGTCGAGATCGCCCGCCGCTTCCTTCAGGATCGCGAGCAGGCGAAGGCCCGTTTCAAACGCCGCGCGCCGCCCCTGCTCCAGCGTCACCTCCGCGCCGACGCGGCCCGGGCAGAGCGGCGCGCCGTCCGCCGTGAAGGCGCTCTGGCCGGAAACGAAGACGAGGTCGCCCGCCCGGCGAAAGAGCAGGTAGCTGCCCTTGGGGGCGGGCAGGTCGGGCAGCCGAATGCCGAGCGACAAAAGCCGCTCCTCCGCTCTGCTCATACGGACGCCCCCTTGCCGGGCAGGCCGAGCACGGTTTCGGCGTTTCGCACGGCCATCGTTCTCAGGCTTTCGTCATCGAAGCCCGCCTCGCCGAGCAGGTCGAAATACCGCTGCATGCAGACATCCGGCGGCTCCATGCTGCACTGGCCGGAATCCGTGCAGAGCAGCACGCGCTCCGGGCCGACCGCGCGGATGTGCGCGACCATCTGCTCCGCCGTAAAGCCATCGATGGGCATGAAGATATAGCACATCTCCGCGAACACGTTCTCATACTCGCCGGTCAGCTCGCGCATCTCCGCGTCTGTCAGCGCCGTCGAGGCGTAGATCGGGTGCGTCAGGACGATGCTGCGCACGCCGCGCGACTTGGCCAGCGGCACGATATGGAAGATCTCGTCCCGAGAGATGTGGCCGGTCGCCAGCGCAACGCCGCCCTCGGCCATGACATCGAACGTCTCCTTCAGCGCATCCTGCACGGCGGGCGCGGTCAGGTCGATCGGGTCTATGCTGTCGATCGGCTGCGCGCCGGGCGCCGGCACGCCGGCCGTCCATTCCGGCGGGATGTCGAAGCCGATGCCCTTGCGGCGGAGCATGGCGAGGTTGCTCTTTGCGTGCATGGTCGGCATCCAGACGATGCGCAGCAGCGGCACCGTCCCGCGCCGGTAGCCGAGGGACGCGCGCACGGCGTTCGGGTTGATTCCGCCGACGAAGCGGTTGAGCGTGACCGAGCCCCAGATGACCGGCGCGCCGTACTGCTCCGCCAGCACCGCGTACGGAACGGTCGAATAGAAATGGGATTTGGCGACAAAGCCTGCCATGCCGGCCTCCGCCATGCGCCGGCTCATGGTAACGAAATCGTATTTCCGCGGTATCGGCTCCGGGCCGCCGTGGATGTGCAGATCATAAGCGCCCTGAATGTTCATGCGCGTCTCCTCCCCGTCAGAACAGATGGAATGCCGGAGTGCTGCATCGTGCGCTCCGGCCGGTGGTACAAAGTGGATGCATCAGGCCCGCGCGGCGCGCTTTTGGGCCTTGGCCTCATCCTGCTCCCGGTTGACGGCGGCAAGGAAGCCATGGAACTTCTCGACCTGCGCCGGGTCGGGCTTGGGCGTCAGCAGGCTGACGATCACGAAGGTCAGCGCGTTGACGAGCAGTCCCCACGCGCCGCTCGAGATCGAGATGCCGAACGGCGTTTTCCACACGAACTGGGTCAGCAGAACGACCGCCACGCCGGCGATCAGACCGGCCAGCGCGCCCGCCTTTGTGCCGCGCTTCCAGTAGATCGCGCCGATGAGCGACGGCAGCACCTGCAGGCAGCCGCCGAGCGCGAACGCCGAGATGCTCATGATGAGCGAGGAGGAGAACTGCGACAGCAGCAGCGCGATCAGCGCGATGACAACGATCGTGATGCGGCCGACCAGCAGGCTCTTTTGGTCGGAAACCGGCTTGCGGGAGAACGGCTTGAACAGGTCGATCGTGAAGATCGAGCTGGCGGCGTGGAGCTGCGAGTCCGCGGAGGACATCGTTGCCGCGAGCGCGCCCGCCATCACAAGCCCTGTCAGCAGCGGCGTGGAATACTTGCTGAGCATGAGCGGCAGAATCTGATCCGGCGCGTTCACGCCCGGCATGTTGATCACGCCCAGGAAGGCCACGACCATGATCGGCACATAGAAGAAGATCAGGTAGATCGGCGAGGTCACCGCGAGCCATTTGAGCGTCTTCGGGTTCTTGACCGCGTAGAAGCGCTGGAAGGACGGCGGGTAGACCGAGATGCCGAACAGCGAGAGGAACGTCGTCATGAAGATCGGCCATTTTTCAACCGGGATCAGCAGCCGGTCGCCGTACTTTTCGGCCATGGTCCGCATGATGTTCGTCCAGTCGAGCGTGCCCTCCACCTTGCCGAGGATCACGCCGCCGGCGATCCAGACGAGGATGATCATCATGATGCCCTGAATGGTATCCGTCCACGCGACCGCCTTGAAGCCGCCGAGCAGGATGTAGCCGATGATGACCGCATAC
>SFFC01000194.1 GCA_004556985.1 Clostridiales bacterium
GCAGCTGCTTCACATAGTAGCACAGGCCGCGATGGTAGTCGTTGCCGCCGTCCTGTCCGTCGATGGCGTTGAAGGTATGCGGCAGGTTGACGAAATACGCGGGCGCCGGCATCGCCTCCGGCACCCGGGAGGCATCCATCGTGAAGGCCCATTTCCGGTTCAGGCTGATCGTCTCTCTCATGCGGTTCCTTCCTTTCCCAGCTCCGGGGAGTGCGCCTCCCCGTCGTCCCGTCTGCGCGCATGCGGCGCGCCTGTCTGAATGCTTCGTCCCGGGCTGCGGTCAATCCTGCTGACCGGGCGAATGTCCATGCTTTTCCTGCAGCCGGGCGACGTTCTCGTCGACCTGCTTCTTGTGCAGCGGGTACCACAGCGCGAGCACGAGCGCCAGCAGCGCAAACCCGACGCCCGGCACGAGCGTCGAGATGGCGAAGATGCCGTGCAGCACCTCGGGCGTCTGGCTGCCGCCGGCGCCCGGCACATAGCCGGTCAGGGTCAGCAGCCAGCCGGAGAGCCCGGCGGAGGCCGCCTGCCCCAGCTTGCGCGCGAAGGAATACAGCGCGTAGACGGAGCCGTCCTCCCGCACGCCGTTGCGAATCTCCGCGTCGTCGATGACGTCCGTGATCAGCGCCCAGGAGACCATCGAGAACAACCCCAGGCCCAGCCAGTTGAGCGTCTGCAGCCCGACATAGACCCAGACATTCGCCGGCCGCAGCGCATACGTCGCGACGCAGATCACCGCGCCGGCGGCGCTCGCCGCGGCGCTGAGCTCCGCCTTGCCAAAGCGCGCGGAGAGCGGCTTGACGGCGACGGCGGCCACGCTCATGCTCAGCATCATCAGCAGCGTCGAGGCGGACTGCGCGGCGGCGTTGTTGTAGTATTCGGGGTAGACGTAGCCCGCCATGTTCTGCATCGTCAGCTGCGCGAGCAGCAGGAGGATGGAGCCCACGATGATCGAGACGAGCGCGCGGTTGTGCAGCGCGCCCCTGATCATCTCCCTGACGGAGACCTCGGCGCGCACCTGCGCCTCGCGCACAACCCGCTCCTGCGTCAGCGCGTAGCACAGCAGATAGCAGACGATCGCCAGCAGCGAAAAGACGCCTGCCGCCAGCGTCACGCGGCCGCCCACGAGCGTCTCCACGCCGTCCCGCTTCTCATAGGCGATCAGCGGCAGCACGACGCCGATCACCGCGCCGGCGAGCATGCCGCCCATCGTCCGAAAGGTCGAAAGACTCTGCCGGTCGCCGGGCTCCGCGGAGATCGCCGAGGCCATCGAGCCGTAGGGGATGTTAATGGCCGTATAGAAGACCGAGCTCCAGAGAATATAGGTGACGAGCAGGTAGAGCACCTTCGCCGCGTACGGCCAGGCGGCGATGCTGCCCAGGTACATCAGAAACGAGGAGAGCGCCACCGGCACGCACATGCGCTTGATCCACGGCTTGAAGCGGCCCACGCCCAGCACGACGCGGCTCCTGTCGCACAGGCGGCCCATCGTCACGTCGGTCACAGCGTCGGTCAGCCGCGCGAGCATCATGATCGTGCCGACCGCGCCGGCGGAGATGCCCACGACATCCGTGTAGAACTTCATGAGGATGATCGTCGAGAGGATAAACGTGAAATCGTTGCCGAAATCGCCGAAGAAATAGCCGAGCTTGTCCCGGATTCCAAAGGGGCGTTGTTTTCGCTCTTTTGCCATGCTGCATCCAGTCCTTTCCTGTTTTGCCGCGCTGCGGCCTTCATCGGGGTTATTCTGACCCAAAAGGCGCATTTCGATCAGGAAAAACAGTTTTAGGATGTTTCATCGCCAAGGTATGGGTGTTCGCGCGAAGCGAAAAAGGGCTTTCCTTCTCTCCTGCCCGAAGAGATGGAAAGCCCTGTATCATCCTGTTTCTTGCGCGCTCAGCACGCGCGAATCGCTTCGCCCATGTCAAGGCGCTCAAACTGCCCGTTCTCAACCGCGACCTCGCCGCCGACGATCACGCAGCGGATGCCCGTCGGCGCAGCATTCGGGCATCCCAGGCCCGGGAAGTCCGCGCGGTCCATGATGGCCTCCGGGTCAAACACGAGCAGATCCGCGTCGCTGCCCGGCCGCAGCCGCCCCTTGCCGCGCAGGCTGAACACCTTTGCGGGCAGCAGCGTCGCCTTGTAGATCGCCTGCTCCCAGGTCATCTCGCGGCGCTCGCGCACCATCTCGCGCAGGTAGCGCGGGAAGCTGCCGGCGATCTGCGGATGCCCCTCGCGCGGCTTGTACGTCCCCGCGTCGGTGGAGATCATCGTCAGCGGATAGCGCGCAATGGCAGCGGATAGCGCGCAATGGCATAGACCGCCTCCTGGTCGCCCGTGTTGACGACGACGGCGTCCTGCGGGTGCTCCGCGCGCAGATGGGCAAGCAGCGCCTCGTCGGGCTGCTGGCCGATGTGCTCGCCGGTGATCACGCGCAGATGCCAAAGCTCGATGCCGTTGTCGCGCATGATGCCCGGCTCAAAGAGCGCCGAGCCGACCGTCGAGCACCAATCCTTGTACATGCCGCTGTCCAGATGCACGTCGATGCCGTCGTTGCGCGCGTCCTCGAGGAGCGCCAGCGCATGATACTCGACGCCCACGCCGTACTGATAGACGAAATGGGAGATCACCAGGCGGCAGCCGGTCGCGCGGGCGAGGTCGATCGCCTCCTCGAGGGAATGCAGGTCGGTCATGGAGTTCATCCGCGTGTCGATGGCGACGGGGCGATCCATCGCCTTCGCCTCGCGGCACAGCGCCTCCATCTCCTCAATCGATGCGCCCGGCGTGTAGGCCGGGCCGAGCGAGACGCCCGCCGCCCCGCAGGTCAGCGCCTGCCGGCACAACCGCGCCATCGTCTCAATCTGCGCCCCCTGCGCGGGGACGAAGGGATCCGTAACCCCCGCCGCCTCGCGCAGCGCGCACATGCCGATCAGCTCCGCCTGATGAATCGGGAAATGCGCCTGTGTATCGAGGAACGCGCCCATGTCGAGCGGGGAGAAGCCGCAGTTGCCGCCGACAGTCGTCGTGATGCCCTGAAGCAGGGAGAGCGTCGCCGTATAGCGGTCGCCGTCGATGTGGCTGTGCGGATCGATGAAGCCGGGGCAGACGATGCAGCCCGACGCGTCGATCACGCGCGCGCCCGCCGTCGGGCGCAAAGCGCCGGGCGCGGCGGTCTGCGCCACGCGCCCGTCCCGGATG
>SFFC01000195.1 GCA_004556985.1 Clostridiales bacterium
GCAGCGGCAAGTCGACGCTGATGAACATCATCGGCTGCCTGGACACGCCGACCTCGGGCACCTATATCCTGCACGGGCGGACCATCCGGGATCTCGACCAGAAGCAGCTCGCGCGCATCCGCAGCCGGGAGATCGGCTTCATCTTCCAGCAGTTCCAGCTGCTGCCCCGGCTCGATGCGCTCAAGAACGTGGAGCTGCCGCTCATCTACGCGGGCGTGCCGCCGAAGGAGCGCACCCGCCGCGCCGAGGAGATGCTCGTGCGCGTGGGCCTCAAGGACAGGCTCCACCACCGGCAGAATCAGCTCTCCGGCGGCCAGCAGCAGCGCGTGGCCATCGCGCGGGCGCTGGCGACCAACCCGACCCTGCTGCTGGCCGACGAGCCGACGGGCGCGCTGGATCAGGCCACCGGCGAGCAGGTGATGGGCCTGTTCCGGGAGCTCAACGACGAGGGGCGCACCATCATCATGATCACGCATGACCTCAAGATCGCGCGCCACGCGACGCGGATCGTCAATATCCTCGACGGCGAGCTGTCCGAGGGGGTGAGCGCGTATGATTAAGCGCAAGTGGGATATGTTCTGCGAGAGCGTGAGCATGTCCGTCTCCAACATCCGCGGCAACAGGATGCGCACCTTTCTGACGACGCTGGGCATCATCATCGGCGTGGCAGCCATCATCGCCCTGATGACCGTCGTGCAGGGCGCGACGGACACGATGAACGAGCAGTTCGACGCGATGGGCCTGGGCACGCTGCGCGTCTCCATCACGGGCACGGCGCTCAAGCGCGGCCTGACGGACGCGGACATCGCCGAGGTGCTCGCCTGCGAGCATGTGGCGGACGTGTCGCCGTCGCTGAGCGCCACCGTGACGGCCAAGCACGGCGGCGCGTGGTCGGAGCGCATCCGGGTCAGCGGCAACGATGCGGCCTACTTCGTGCACAACGCCGGCCTGCTCAAGCGCGGCCGCGCCATCAATGAAATCGACGTGGCGCAGACAAGCCGCGTCTGCCTGGTGGACGGCGACACGGCGAAGACGCTCTTCTTCGGCGAGGATCCGATGGGGCAGACGCTCTACCTCAACGGCCTGGAGCACGTCGTCGTCGGCACCATCGATGAGGACGAGAACGCCAGCCTGTTCTCCCAGATCCTGCTGGGCGGCGCAAGCGACGGCACGGTGTATGTGCCGTACACCTCGGCCAAGAAGCTGATGGGCACGTCCACCGCCTCGACGCTGGAGGTGTACGTCACCGACCCGGACGAGACGGACGCCGCCGTGGAGGAGATGGAGGCCGTGCTCGACGCCATCTTCAACTACAAGGACGACACCTACACCATCATCAACATGGAATCCATGACCGAGGCCATGAACCTGATGACCTCGATGATGATGTCCCTGCTGGTGGGCATCGCGTCCATCGCGCTGCTGGTCGGCGGCATCGGCATCATGAACATGATGCTCGTCACCGTCACGGAGCGCACGACCGAGATCGGCCTGCGCAAGGCGCTGGGCGCGGAGCCGGGGCAGATTCAGGTGCAGTTCCTGATCGAGGCGATCATCCTGTCGCTCATCGGCGGCGCGATCGGCGTGGTGCTGGGCCTGGCCATCTCCGTGGTCGTGTGCATGAATACGGACATCACCTTCTCGCTGAACACGTTCGCCATCGGGCTGGGCGTGGGCTTCTCGGCGGCGGTGGGCATCATCTTCGGATGGGCCCCGGCCAGAAAGGCGAGCAACCTCAACCCGATCGACGCGCTGCGCAGCATGTGACGGCGCGCACGCAACGACAATGAAAGGACATACAGCCATGAAGAATGTGAAGCATTGGATGGTTTCCCTCGCGCTGGCCGCCGCGCTGCTGGCTGCCGGCACGGCCTGCGCGCAGGAGGGCGCGCTGGACGGCGAGATCCGCGCGGGCCGGACGCGCAGCATCACCGCGCCCTACGGCGGCACGGTGGGCGACTTCACGGCCAGCGCGGGCGATGAACTGCGCGCGGGCGAGACGCTCTTTGCGCTCGACGCGGCGGGCGTGTACGCCGATTATGACGGTACGGTGACGGCTGTGTTCGCGCAGCCGGGCGATAGCGCGCAGACGGCGCAGGACTACTACGGCGCGCTGCTCTACATCGGGCGCGACGTGCTCTATACCGGCGCGTGCACGACCAGCGGCGCGGCGAGCGACAACGAAAACAAGCTCATCCACCCGGGCGAGCGGATCTATGTGCGCTCCAGCAACGACAACAGCCGCAAGGGTGAGGGCCGCGTGCTGGGCGTGGAGGGCAAGAGCT
>SFFC01000067.1 GCA_004556985.1 Clostridiales bacterium
CCCGTGCTCTCGCGCGTGACGCTGACCTCGATCAGCCGTCCGCGATAGACGATCTTGAAGGCGTAGCCGTCCCAGCCGTCGGGCAGCTGCGGATCAAAGCTCAGCTCGCCCGTGATCGTGCGCATGCCGGCAAAGCCCTGCACGATGGAGAGCCAGCTGCCCGCCATCGAGGTGATATGCAGGCCGTCGCCAGTGTCGTTGTTGATGTTGTCCAGATCCAGCCGCGCCGTGCGCCGGTAGAGCTCCTGCGCCTTGTCGAGCCTGCCGATGGAGGCCGCGAGGATGCTGTGCACGCAGGGCGAGAGGCTCGACTCATGTACCGTCATCGGCTCGTAGAAATCAAAATTCCGGCGGATCGTCTCCTTGTCGTAGAGGTGCTCGAGGAAATACAGGCCCTGGAGCGTGTCGGCCTGCTTGATGAAGCAGGAGCGCAGGATCTTGTCCCAGCTCCAGTGCTGGTTGATCGGCCGCTCCTCGGGCGAGAGGCTCGAGGCCGGGCGCAGCTCCTTGTCAAGGAACGTATCGTGCTGCACGAAGACGCCCAGCTCCTCGTCATAGGGCAGATACATCTTCTCGCTGATCTCCCGAAAGCGGCGAAGCTCCTCCGCGCCGACGCTGAGCGTCTGCGCCTTCTCGCGCGGCACAAGCATCAGCTGCTCCGCCGTGTAGGCGAGCACCCAGGCGGCCATGCGGTTGGTGTACCAGTTATTATTGACGTTATTCTCGTATTCATTCGGGCCGGTCACGCCGTGGATCATGTAGCAGTCCTTTTTCGCACAGTAATGGACGCGGCCCGCCCAGAAGCGCGCGATGCCCAGCAGCACGTCGATGCCATAGGTATCCAGATAGCCGCGGTCGCCGGTGTACTGCGTATAGGCGTAGATCGCGTAGGCGATGGCGCTGTTGCGGTGAATCTCCTCGAAGGTGATCTCCCACTCGTTGTGGCACTCGACGCCGGTGAAGGTGACCATCGGATAGAGCGCGCCGGGCAGCCCCTGCTCGCGGGCGTTGTGGTAGGCGCCGTCGAGCTGGAGCCAGCGGTATTTGAGCAGATTCTGCGCGACCTCCTCGCCCGCGATCGCGGTATACATCGGCAGGCAGTAGGCCTCGGTATCCCAGTACGTCGCGCCGCCGTATTTTTCGCCCGTGAAGCCCTTGGGGCCGATGTTCAGCCGCGCGTCCTCGCCGTAATAGGTCGAGAAGAGCTGGAAGATGTTGAAGCGGATGCCCTGCTGCGCGGCGACGTCGCCCGCGATGACGACGTCGGCCTTCTCCCAGCGGCGCGCCCAGGCGCGCTCCTGCTCGCGGCGCAGCGCGTCATAGCCGGCCAGCTGCGCGGCCATCGCGCCGTCGTGCGCGGAGAGCACGAGCGCCTCCTCGCTGTAATCGCGGCTGGTCGTCACGCAGACGAACTTGTCGCAGCCGACGGTCTGCCCCGGCTCGCAGTCAAAGACGAGCTTGCGGCAGACATAGCCCTCCTCCGTCGAGGTCTTGTTCTTGCGCGGCTTTTCGCTGGGCGTGACGGCCATCGCGCCGACGACCGCGAAGCGCGGCGTGCCAAAGGGGTTTTCCTTCGTGCGCACGGCGACGCTCATCACGCCGGTGTCGGCCTCCTCCTCGCCCTCAAAGAGCCAGAAGGTCTCCTCATAGTTGGCGTCCTCGTTGTGCACGTCGGCGTCGATCGCCGGCAGCAGCGCGACCTTGCAGGCGTAATCCGCCGTGACGCGGCAGCGCAGGGCCAGAATCTCCGGCCGGGCGATGGAGACAAAGCGCTCAAAGCTCACGCGCACCGTGCCGCCCTCGCGGCGGATGACGAAGTCGCGCGAGAGAACGCCCTCGCGCATGTCGAGCATCCGCGTGAAGGAGACGACCTCGTCCGTCGCCAGGTCGATATCCTCCCTGTCGATGCGCACGCGCAGGGAGATGATGTTCATCGCGTTGATGACCTTGCCGAAGTAGAGCGGATAGCCGTTTTTCCACCAGCCCACGCGCGTCTTGTCCGGGAACCAGACGCCCGCCAGATAGGTACCCCGGTGGCAGTCTCCGCTGTAGCGCTCCTCGAAATTGCCGCGCATGCCCATGTGCCCGTTGCCGATGGAGGTCATCGACTCACAGAGGCGCATGTCTTCGCGGTGCAGCTCGCGCTCCACGAGCCGCCAGGGATCATAGGCAAACAGTGTTTTCATGGTCAAACCTCTCTCGTTGTGAAAGCCTGCGCCTGTCCCCCGCACGGGACATCCTCTTGGGGACAAAGCAAAAACGGGTTTTTACAAAAAAGCCGCGCAGAGCAGCGGCTTATTTTAGAGCACCGGAATCTTGACGACCACCTTGCGGTAGTGCTTCTGAAACTGCTCATGGCAGGCGGCCTTGTGTCCGTCGCTGGGGAACATGAGGAAGAACATGCCCGGGCGCACGGAGATGGACGTCGACTTGCCCGTGTAGAAATAGTTGTCGTGCTCCGGGTCCTCGCTGCGCAGGTTGAGCTCCTGGATGTGCGCCCAGCTCATGCGCTCGCCGCCGGAGATGCAGTATTGCAGATCGATATATTTCTTATGGGACTCCAGCTCGACGGTATCCAGCTGGCGGGTATCGCCCTCCGACACCGTGGCAAACAGGCCGTTCTCCAGCTCATAGCGGCCGGGCTCGAGGTCGGGCGCCTCGGAGAGGAAAGCAAACGCCTGCTCCATTTCAGGGTGAAGCGGATAATAGCGCTCCTGTTCTTCAATTCGATCGATGATCACAGGGATCAGCCTCCTTCTTGTCATCCATCCCATTATAAGGCAAGCGAAAAAAACAGTCAATCCCCCGCTTGCCGGCCTGCCTCATAGGAAGCGGCAAACGCGCTGACGAGCTGGCGGATGCGCTCGCTGCCCTCCTCCATATCCTCAACCGAGGTCACGCGGTTTTCCCCCGCCGCCATCGCGCGCATGATCGCGTCGCTGATGTCGCCCGAATGATGGGAGTAGTCAAAGTAGTTGTCAAGGTCGGTGATCCACTCCGCGCGGGAGGAAAAGTCGAAGATCTTCACGTTCGGGTAGGCAAGCAGCAGCTCGCAGACCCGCGCGCGCGAGCGGAACTGCTGCTCCGAGAGGCCGCCGCAGGTCATCAGATACCAGTAGGCGACGGAATACGGCGGCATGTAGATGACAAACTGCGTCTGCGGATGCGCGGCGATATACGGTTCCAGGTGGCGCGCGATATTCTCCGTCGAGCGTTCCAGCCGGGTGTCGGCGGGCGTCATCTCCTTATGCTCGATGACGTCGGGCAGCGCGTCGTAGACGCTCTGCGCGCCGAAGGTCACGTCCGTCCACTTATACATGTCGTCGCGCTTTGTGTCAAGCGGCTTGCCGAGGTTTTTTAGCATCTTCGGGATGCGCACCAGCAGCACGTCGAGGCTGAGCAGATAGTTCACATCGTCAAGCAGGCTGTCGTTCCACAGATAGGGATAGATCTCCTCCATATCGTCCGGCGGGCCCATGAGGCTGTACGCGTCCACGGCGAGAATCGCGAGCTTCAGCTCATGCGTATCAAGCACATGCGCAAGCTGCCAGCCCATCTGCGCCGTATGCGAGCCGCGCATGGGCAGCTTGACGCTCGAGACGCCGAAGGCCTCGTCGATCACCGAAGGATGGCTCATCTCGATCATCGACGTGCCGAGAATCACGGCGTCGTAATCGTAGTTTTTCGCGATGCCGGGGTTGTTGTAGCTCTCCTGGTCGTACAGCGGCAGGATGGCGGATTCGCGGTAATGCTCAAAGGGATCGACGAGATAGACCGCCAGTGCGCAGAGCGCCAGCAGTGTAAGGAGAAGGGCGAGGACGGCGGCCGTCCAGCGTTTGGCTTTTAAAAGCATGGGGCGCTCCTTTCCGTGCAGATATTCTGATTATAGCATGACGCGCGCGCGGCGCGCAAGGGCGCGCGCGGCGGGCTTGCGCGCCGCCGTTTTGGCGATTGAAAACGGCCGGCGCTTGACACGCCGGCCGTCCCGTAGTACAATACAGTCAGGAGATGGTCGTCTCGCACGCCAGTCCCCACTTCGGGAATGACGAAGAAAACAAGCCATGCCGCCGTTGTAGCCCTAACTACACGGCGGCTTGCTTGTTATTTGCTACCCAGCATGTATACTGAGATCAGCAAAGAAGCGACGGAAGCGATAAAGCCCAAAAGGCTCAGCAAATCCCCGTTGCTCATAAGCTCACCTCCTCTTCTGTATGACAGAAGCGGAGAAACCACCGTGCAAGGCTCCTGACCTGCACCACAAAGCCATCATATCACAGGCAGCATCCGTTTTCAAGCCCGAAGGGGCTTTCCTTTTTTCTGTTGGCAATTTCTGCACGAAAGGGTATAATAGGAGCATACGGTCCGCGGGGTTTGCTCCCGACCGGACGACGACAGAGAAAGGGGCTGCTTGCATGGCCAATCCCAATATCCCGACTCCCCATATCACCGCGAAGGAGGGCGACTTCGCCCGCACTGTGCTGATGCCCGGCGATCCGCTGCGCTCCAAATTCATCGCGGAAACGTATCTTGAAAACCCCGTGCTCGTCAACAACACGCGCGGCGTGCAGGGCTATACCGGCGCCTACAAGGGCAAACGCGTCTCCGTGATGGCCTCCGGCATGGGCATGCCGTCCATCGGCATCTACTCCTACGAGCTGTTCAACTTCTACGGCGTGGAGAACATCATCCGCGTCGGCACGGCGGGCGGCATCGGCGACAACGTGCACGTGCGCGACATCGTCATCGGCATGAGCGCCTACACGAATTCGAACTTCGGCAGGCAGTACGGCTTTGACGGCAACGTCGCGCCCTGCTGCTCCTTTAAACTGCTGGAGGCGGCGGTCAAGGCCGCGCGCGGCATGGGCATCGAGCCGAACGTCGGCGCGCTGTATTCCTCCGACATCTTCTACGACGAGGCCGGCGGCGCGGGCAAGCTCAAGAAGCTCGGCGTGCTGGCGACGGAGATGGAATCCGCCGCGCTCTACCTCAACGCCGCACGCGCGGGCAAGAACGCGCTGGCCATCTGTACGATCTCCGACCACATCTTCACCGGCGAATCCCTGCCGGCGCAGGAGCGTCAGGTCAGCTTCACGCAGATGATGGAGATCGCGCTGGAAATCGCGTAAGCGGAGAGAGCACCATGAGCATCGAAAGAGCGCGTGCCCACCTGCAAAAGCACGGGCTCGCGGACAGAATCATCGAATTGGACGTCTCCAGCGCGACAGTCGCCCTGGCGGCCCAGGCGCTGAACTGCGAGAGCAACCGCATCGCCAAGACGCTCTCCTTCTCGCGCGGCGAGGGCGCGATCCTCGTCCTCGCGGCGGGCGACGCGCGCATCGACAACGCGAAATTCAAGGCCCGCTTCGGCATGAAGGCGCACATGCTGCCCCACGACGCCGTCGAGCCGCTGATCGGCCACGCGGTCGGCGGGGTCTGCCCGTTCGGCATCAACCCCGGCGTGCCGGTGTATCTGGATGAATCGCTGCGCGCGTTTGACATCGTCTATCCTGCGGCGGGCACGGCCGCCAGCGCCGTGCGCCTGAGCCTCGAGGAGCTCGAGCGCGCCAGCGAGGCCGAAGGCTGGGTCGACGTCTGCAAGACGCTTTGACCGGCGCGAAGCGAAGAAGGGTCAAGGGGCTAAGCCCCTTGCGGGGTCTGGGGCAGCGCCCCAGGCAGGCTTGGGCGGCAGCCCAACGTTCCTATAAGTTCAAGAAAAAAGTAGTCTCAGAGCAGGCTGCGCAGCATCCTGCAAGCGTCCGTTTCTGCACATGATTTTACTACCGTCCCCCACGGGACAGGAAGGACACCACATGCTCAACAGAATCTTCATCTCCGCCGACATCGAGGGCACCTGCGGCATCGCCCACTGGGACGAGACCGAGCTGGGCAAGGGCGATTACGAATACTTCCGCCGCCAGATGACCGCCGAGGTCGCCGCCGCGTGCGAGGGCGCGCAGGCCGGCGGCAGCGACGGCATCACCATCAAGGACGCGCACGACAGCGCGCGCAACCTGATCCCCTCGGAGCTGCCGGAGGGCATCGAGATCTTCCGCGGCTGGGGCAGCGACATCCACTCCATGATGTCCGGCATCGACTCGAGCTTCTGCGGTGCAATCTTCACCGGCTATCATTCCTCCTCCAACACCGACACCAGCCCGCTCTCCCACACGATGAACCTGAACAACACCTCCGTGACGATCAACGGCATTCAGGCCAGCGAGATGCTGATCAACGCCTTCACGGCGGCGTATTACGACGTGCCGCTGCTGCTGGTGACGGGCGACCTGGGCGTCTGCGAGCAGGCGAAGCGCCTCAACCCGAACATCGTGACCGTCCCCGTGCAGCGGGGCCGCGGCAACGGCACGATCTCCATCCATCCCGCCGAGGCCGTGCGCCGCATCCGTGAGGCGGCGGAGACCGCCGTGCGCGAGGGGATCAAAAACCCGGACAGCTTCCGCATCGACCTGCCCAACAAGTTCGACGTGGAGGTCGAGTTCCGCCAGCATCAGCACGCCCGCCGCGCGAGCTTCTATCCGGGCGTGCGGCAGACCGCGCCGCGCAGGGTGCTCTTCAGCTCCGACGCGTACTACGACGTGCTGCGGTTCTTCATGTTCTGCCTGTAAACGGGCATAAAACGAGGGTCTTCTCTCTGAAATGGGAGAAGACCCTTTTGTTTACTCTGTCAATCCATCTGTAAAGCTCCGGCCTCGACCGCAAGGCGACGGGATTTACAATACTCTGCCGGTTTGGATGGGCAGACGCGAAAGCCTCATCTGCCGTCTTCGCACGGATTTCACCGCTCCATCCAGTCCCAGAGCCTCTGCAGCTCCTCCTGGCTGGCGTATTCCAGGACGATTTTGCCCTTCTGCTCGCTGCCCGTGAGGCTGACCTTGAGGCCCGTCGCGCTGCGCAGCCGCTCGGTCAGCTCCTCATACTCGACAGGGAGCGGATCGGGCTTTTTCTTTTCCTTCTTCTCGGGCGCGTTCTTCGCCGCGGCCTCGAGCTGGCGCACCGACCAGCCGAATTGCAGCGTCTTGGCGAAGAGATTCGCCTGCTGCTCGCGGTTCTCGATGCCCGCGAGCACGCGCGCATGCCCGGCGGAGAGCGTCCCGTCGATCACGGCCTGCTGAATCCGCGCGGGCAGGTTCAAAAGCCGCAGCAGGTTGGCGATGGCGGGGCGGCTGCGCCCGAGCCGCTCGGCGACGGCCTCCTGCGTCAGCGCGCATTCGTTCATCAGCGCGTAGATGCCCTGCGCCTCCTCAATGGGGTTGAGGTCCTCGCGCTGGATGTTCTCCACCAGCGCGGCCTCCTGCCGCTTGATGTCGTCCCATTCGCGCACGATGGCGGGAATCGCGGAAAGCCCCGCGATGCGCGCCGCGCGCCAGCGGCGCTCGCCCGCGATGATCGTGTAGCGGCTGCCGCTGCGGGCGACGAGAATCGGCGAGATCACGCCGCTGTGGCGGATGGATTCGGCCAGCGCGAGCAGCGCGTCGTCGTCAAAGCGCTTGCGCGGCTGATTGCGGTTGGGATCGATCTCGCCCAGCGGAAGCTCCACGACCGCGCCCTCGGGCACCGGCGTGCCCGCCTGCGCGGACTCGACCGACTCGACAACCTCTTCCACGTCCGGCAGGATCGCGCTCAGGCCCCTGCCCAGCCCCATTTTCTTCGCCATGCTCAGATGCTCCCTCATTCCCGGGGGAAGGTTCTTCCCCTGATCTTGCGGCATGATGCCGGTTTTCTTCTTTTTGGCTTTCTCCCCTTCCGGGGAGAAAGTCCCTTTGCTTCCGGTTTCCGGGGAAGGTTCTTCCCCTGATCTTGCGGCATGATGCCAGAGATCCAATCAAAGGATGTCTGTATGCCTGCTTCGCGGGCTCAAACCCGTCTCAATCGTAGGCCGCTTCGCGGCCTGCTCTGAGACTGCGTTTTCTTTTTCTATTTTGGGGGATACGATAGGGCTGCCGCCCTATGACCTGCCTGAGGGATTTCATCCCTCAGACTCCCTTCTTCGCTTCGCGCTGTTTGAAGCGAGCGCTGCGTTACACTCTGCTCAAAAATTCCTTCGCCAGCGCCTGATAGCTCTGCGCACCCAGCGAGCGCGGGTCGTAGAGGCTGATGGGCAGGCCGTGGCTCGGGGCCTCACCCAGGCGCACGTTGCGCGGAATGACCGTGCCAAAGACCTTGCCCTTGAAGACCTTGCGCACCTCCTGCGCGACCTGCACGCCCAGATTCGTGCGCGCGTCGAGCATCGTCAGCACGACGCCGTCGATCGTCAGCCGCCGGTTGATGCGCTGCACCTTCTGAATCGTGCCCATCAGCGCGCTGACGCCCTCCAACGCGTAATACTCGCACTGGATCGGGATGAGCACGCCGTCGGCGGCGCACAGCGCGTTGAGCGTGATCAGCCCCAGCGAAGGCGGGCAGTCGATGAAGATGTAGTCGTAATCGTCCCCCGCGCCGGCCAGCGCCTCGGCGAGCACATGCTCGCGCCGCTCCATGCCGGCCAGCTCGATCTCCGCGCCGGCCAGACGGATATCCGCCGGGAGGACAAAGAGCGTGTCGATGCCGGTCTTGACGGCGGCGTCGGAAAGCGCCGCCTCCCCCGCCATGACCTCGTAGACCGTCCTCGTCTTCTCCCGCACGCGCACGCCGAAGCCGCTCGACGTATTGCCCTGCGGATCGGCGTCCACGACGAGCACGCGGCGGCCCTCCTGCGCGATGCAGGCGGAGAGGTTGACGCTGGTGGTCGTCTTGCCCACGCCGCCCTTCTGGTTCGTAATTGCAATGATTCTGGCCATAGTATTCCTCAAACTTTAATCATTGGCGCTGGCCGTTCTCCTCCAGCACCTGCGTAATCCATTCCCGGTCAAAGCCGTCGAGCGGGAAGCGCGAAAGCAGCTCGCGCATCGCGGCAAAGGAGCCCTCGCGGGCGAGGTCAAAGAGCGCGCTTTGCAGCGCCTCGCTGACGTCCATGCGCGCGTAGGCGAGGGCGAGCAGCCTGTCCGCCAGGTCGCGCAGGCGGTCGCTGGTCACGCGCTCGCGCCGCCCGCCGTCAAGCTGCACGACCATCGAGCGCTCCGTGCCCAGGTAGACGGCGTTAAAGAGCACCGAATCCAGCCTGCGCCAGATCGCGGCGGGCGAATCCTCTGTGCGCATGAAGCGCACGAGCTGCGCGTTGATCGTATAGACGAGCTCCGGGCTCTTGCGCACCAGCGCGCTCCCCAGCGCGCCCATGAGCACGCCCTCAATCTGATCCAGCCTGCCCGGCATCGTCATCCCTCCTGCTCCATCGGCTTGTAAAGCCGCATCCGTATCCAGTCTCTATTCTACACTCCCTGCTTCCCCTCCTGCAAGGGGTTTTGGCGAAATTGGGAAATTCCGGCCGGTCAGCGCGGGGACGCGCCGCCGCGCGGTCAGTTTACATTTGCCGTCTTCCGGCGTATAATAAGGTGAAAAAATATGCGAGGAGGACAACCATGCTTTCAACAGCCATCTGCCAGCGGGTGCTCAGCCGGGCGCTCTCCCGCGGCGGCACGTTCGCGGAGATCTTCGCCGAGGACGACCGGAATTTCTCGATGATGCTGCGCTCGCGCAAGATCGAGAACGCCGGCTTTTCGCGCCCGCGCGGCGCGGGCATCCGCGTCTATGACGGCCTGCGCTCCATCTATGTCTACACCTGCGAGATGACGGAAGCGGGCCTGCTGCGCGCGGCGGAGCAGGCGGCGGCCGCCGTCACCGACACGCGCGGCACAGGGAAGGACGTCGTGCTCTGCGCCTCTGCCGTACAAAACATCCATCCTGTCCGCGAGAGCGTGCTCTCTGTCCCCGCGCAGCGGCGCGCCGACATCCTGCGCACGGCGGACGCGGCGGCGCGCGCCGTCTCCCCGGCGATCTCCCAGGTGACGGCGGGGCTGATCTCCCGCGAGCAGCATGTGCTCATCGCCAACAGCGAGGGCCTCTACGCGCAGGATACGCGCGTCTATACCCGTCTGACCTGCTCTGCGGTCGCCAGCGACGGCGCGGAAAACCAGACCGGCACGGAGAACCCCGGCGCGCTGATGGGCTTTGAGCTCTTCAGCGAGCGCGTCGACCCTGAGGAGGCCGGTAAGGCGGCGGCGACCTCTGCCGTGACGATGCTGACCGCGCCCTACTGCGCGGCGGGCGAGATGCCCGTGGTCATCGCGGGCGGCTTCGGCGGCGTCATCTTCCACGAGGCCTGCGGCCATTCCCTGGAGGCGACGAGCGTGCAGCCGGGCATGAGCGAGTTTTCCGGCAAGCTCGGGCAGACCATCGCCGCGCCCTGCGTCACGGCCATCGACGACGGCACGATGCCAAACGAATGGGGCAGCGAGAATATCGACGACGAGGGCACGCCGACCACGCGCCTTGTGCTCATCGAGCGCGGCGTGCTCAAAAGCTACATGGTCGACCGGCTCAACGGCCTCAAGATGGGCATGGCGCCGACCGGCAACGGCCGCCGCGAGAGCTATGCCTACGCGCCGACCAGCCGCATGCGCAACACCTACATCGCCCCCGGCGAGGACGACGAGGAGGAGATGCTGCGCACGATGGGCGACGGGCTGTACGCCGCGAAGATGGGCGGCGGCAGCGTCAACCCCGCGACCGGCGAATTCAACTTCGCCGTGCAGGAGGGCTATCTCGTGCGCGACGGCAAAATCGCCTCGCCCGTTCGCGGCGCGTCGCTCATCGGCCGCGGCGGCGAGATCCTCATGCGCATCGACCGCGTGGGCAAAGAGATGACGATGGGCCAGGGCATGTGCGGCTCCCTGAGCGGCAGCGTGCCGACGAACGTCGGCCAGCCGACCATCCGCGTGAGCCGGCTGACCGTCGGCGGAAAGTGAGGATCAGCATGGAGATGAATATTTCGCAGTTCGCCGCGCGCGTGTTTGACGCCGCCCGCGAGGCGGGCATCGCCCCGGCGGAGATCTGCTACAGCAGCAGCGAGAGCTTCACGGCGCGCGCTCGCGACGGCAAGCTCGAGGACTACCAGGTCAGCGACCGCGTGAGCCTGACGCTGCGCGGCTGCGCCGGCGGGCGCATCGGCACGAGCACGACGCAGGCGCTGGATGAGGAGAGCGTCGCGCTGCTCGTGCAGGGCGTCAAGGAGAGCGCCTCGCTGATCGAAAACGACGAGCAGGACGAGATTCTCCCGCCGGACGAGCGCTACGAATCCGTCTGCAATTACAGCGGCGAGCTGGACAAGCTCCCGCCGCAGGAGAAGATCGCGCTGGCGATGGATATCGACGCGCGCATGCACGACGGCGACGCGCGCATCAAGCCGGACGTCTCCGTCGTCTCCACGGGCAAGGAGACCTTCTGCCTCAAGAACACGCTGGGGCTCGACCTGACGCACACCAGCAACATGATCTATGGCTACACCTCCGCGCTGGCCAAGGAGGGCGAGCGCGCCGCCTCGGGCTTCAAGCTCCTGTGGGGCTACAAAAAGGAGGACGTGAACGCGCAGAAGCTCGCGCAGGACTGCCGGGAGGAGGCGCTTTGCAACCTCGGCGCGGGGCGCATGAGAAGCGGCGCGACGCCCGTGGTCATCAAGAACAGCGCGATGGGCGACCTGCTCTCGACCTTCTCAGGCATCTTCTCCGCGGACAACGCGCAAAAGGGCATCTCGCTGCTCGCCGGGCGCGAGGGCGAGACGATCGCCAGCGCCTGCGTGACCATCACGGACGACCCGCTGCTGCCCTGGGGACTGGGGAGCAGCCCGTTTGACCGCGAGGGCGCGGCGACGCGCACGAAGAACGTCGTCGAGGGCGGCGTGCTCAAGACGCTGCTGCACAACCGGCAGACCGCGAAGAAGGCCGGCGTCAAGACGACCGGCAACGCGGCGGGCGGCGGGCGCGTCGCGCCGAGCAATCTGTTCATCGCGCCGGGCACGCTTCCGGCGGGCGACCTGCTGCGCAACATGGGCGACGGGCTGTATCTGACGGAGGTCAGCGGCCTGCACGCCGGCGCGAACCCGATCAGCGGCGACTTTTCGCTGCTCGCGCGGGGCTTTGAGATCAAAGGCGGCGAGCGCGTGCGCGCCGTGCGTCGGCAGCGACCTGCACTTCGAGGGCTCGCCCATCGGCAGCCCGACGGTCGCCGTGCGCAGCCTGAGCGTCGCCGGCGCGGATTGATAAAAAAAGGTGCTTGAACCACCGCGAAGCGAAGAAGGGTCAAGGGGCTAAGCCCCTTGACCCTATTTCGCTTTGTGCGAGTTAACGCGGCTTCTCGGGGTGATGCTCTCCCCGGCGCATGGCCAGGGCGCGGAAGACGACCGTCGTGACCGCCGCGCCGACGGCAATCGCGCCGACGATCTGCACCGCCTCAAGCCCATAGGCCGCCGCGGCTGCGCCCTGATCCTCCACCAGCGCGAGCATCGCGCGGTAGAAGCTGTAGCCGGGCACGAGCGGGACGAGCGCGCTGAGCAGAAAGATCGTCGAGGGCATGCGCATCACGCGCGCGGCGATCTCGCAGATGACCGCGATGACGACCGTCGAGAGGAAATAGCTGAAAATCTCGCTCTGGCCCGCGGCGCGGCTCAGCAGCAGATAGAGCACATACCCCAGCACGCCGATGAGCGACGAGGGCAGCAGCGTCCGCCTGGGCGCGTTGAGCAGGCAGGCCAGGCCGATCGTGCCGCCGAACGCACCGGCGGCCCCGACGAGCAGCTCACGGATCACAGCAGCACCCCTCCCATCATCGACACGGCCGTCAGGCCCACATAGACGCCCAGCGCGACGGCGACGGCCAGCAGCAGCGCCTCCACCGCGCGCGTGACGCCGGAGATCAGATCGCCGTACATCGTGTCGCGCATGGCGGTCGTCATCAGCAGGCCCGAGAGCAGCGGCATGATGCCCCCGACGATCGCCGCATTGACGTCGCCATAGGCAAAGAGCGCCGCCAGCAGCTGCGCGAGCACCGCCGTGATGAAGCCGCCGGCAAAGTTGCCAAGCAGCACGCCCATCCCGATGCGCGCAAAGAGCGGCTGCACCGCCTGCACGGCCAGGCCGATCAAAAACGCGACGGCAAACGTCCCCGGCCCGCCGCCAAAGAGCAGGCTGAAGGACGCGGAGGTCACGGCGGAGGCGAGCAGCAGCGTCCGCTGCGGCGCGCCCGGGGCCGCGGCGACCTGCCGCAGCGCGCATCCGGCCTCCTGCGCAGTCATCTCGCCGCGCTCCACGCGCCGGGAGATGTCGTTCGTCCGCTCGATGCGCGTCATGTTCGTGCCGCGGCGGCTGATGCGCAGGATGCGCGTCCTGCCCTCCGCCTCCACGAAGATCAGCGTCGGCAGCGCCGCGACGCTCACGCCCGTCAGGCAAAAGCCCGTCGCCATGCGCCGCGCCGTCTCCTCGACGCGATAGGTCTCCGCGCCGTTTTCCAGCATGAGCTGCGCCGCGCTGCACAGCGCGTCAAGCGCGCAGCTCTGTTCCGCTTCTGTCATA
>SFFC01000196.1 GCA_004556985.1 Clostridiales bacterium
CCTGCGGGGCGCGAAAAAGGGGCTGGCGTTCGCTCTGGCGGGGCTGCTGCTCTTCGCGCTGGGGTTGGACAACTACATCACAGCGATGATGACCTGCGCGGCGCTTTTCATGATGGCGGCGCAGCGGGCGTGGGCCTGCCGCCAGACGCCAGCGGGCGAGGAGCAGGCGCGGCAGAGGCGCGCGGCTATCCGCACGGCGCTGCTGCTCGCACCCATCGGCGCGGGGCTGCTGCTCTCCGTCATCGCGCCGGGCAACGCCGTGCGCATGGAGACGGACGGTGCGCACCAGAGCGGCCTTTCCTGGCTGCTGCTCTCGATCGTCTGGACGCTGCGGGACGCGGCGGGGTATTTTGTGCGCTTCTCGATCAAGACGCCGCTGCTGGCGCTGCTGTGCCTGCTGGCCCCGGTGCTCGCTCGCGCGCTTGCGCGCGCGGCGGCGGAGCGGCCGGAGATGCGCCTGCGCTGTCCGCCCGTCTGGGCGACGCTGCTGGGGACGTACCTAATCCTCTGCGCGATGATCATCCCGCACATGTATTCCTCGGGCTACGCGGGCTCGGGGCGCGTGGTGAACATGTACCACAGCTATGTCGTCCTGGCCGTGCCCATCGCGCTGTGCCTGGTGATTCTGCGCCTTGGCAGCGAAGGGCGCGGGCGCATGGCCTCGCCGATGGCGAAGCGGGCCTGCGGCATTGCGGCGGTTTGCGCGCTGGCGGCCTGCCTGGCGGGCGGGCAGCTGGGCAACTATGTGAAGCTCGTCTCGGATCAGCTGGACGGCACGCAGGCGGCGTATATCGCGCAGTTTGAGCGCGAATACGCGCTCTGCGAGGCGGCCGGGCCGCAGGACGACGTCGTCCTGCCCGCGTGGACGGTGCAGACCGTGACCGGCAAGCCGACGGCCTTTGAGGATCCGACGGTGTGGACGAACGAGGCGATGGCGTCGTTCTTTGGCGTAAAGAGCGTTCGCGTGGAGGAACAGCCGTGAGAAAGAGACTTTTTGCCGCCGCATTGGCAGCGCTGCTGATGATGCTGGCGACGGCCTGCGCCGCGGAGGAGGCGCTTGGCGAGGACGGCCTGTATGTCGAGACGCCGTTGCTGCTGCGCCTGCGGCAGGAGACAGTCGGCGAGACGGCGGAGGACGGCGTGACCCTGCGGCGCACCTACCCCTCGACGGCCAACGCGCAGGTGGATGCGCAGATGCGCGCGCTCGTGGACGATATGGCCGCGCGCGGCGTCGAGCTGGGCGCGGACGCGCCGCAGATGACGCAGCTCGACGTGGGCGCGGTTGTCACGCGGACGGGCACGCAGTGGATGAGCTTCCTGACGCTCGCCGAGGCGACGGCGGGAACGACCTATCTGGGCGTCGAAATGCAGACGCGCGTCTATGACATGGAGAGCGGGACGCGCCTCGCGCTGACGGACATCTTCGCGCCGGAGAGCGAGGCCTGGACGCGGATGGCGCAGGCCGTGCGCGAGCAGCTGACGGCCGCGTTCCCCGGCGAGGAGCCGGACGCGCAGGCGCTTGACGCGCTTTGCACCCGCGAGGCGATTGAACAGGCGGACTTCACCCTTGGCGCGGCGCGCCTGCTGCTGACCTATCGCGCGGACGCCATCTATCCCGGCAAGACCACGCTGCTGCATGTGTCGCTCGGCTATGACGAATACCGGCCGCTGATGAAAGCACAGGCGCAGGCGCAGACCGACAACAGCCGCTGGCGCATGGCGGCGCTGACGTTTGACGACGGCGGCGCGGTCAAATACACGTCGGGCGTGCTCGACGCGCTGCGCCAGTACGGCGCGCAGGCGACGTTCTTCATCGTCGGCAACCGGATGCAGGCGAATGCCTGCGTGCTCTACCGTCAGCAGAACTGCGCCTACTCCCTCCAGTCGCACAGCTATACGCACAAGTACCAGCTGACGGGAGAGGAGATGCTCGCGCAGAAGGAGCAGTTCGCCGCCGAGATGGGCGCGAGGATCGGCGTCGTGCCGGCGCTCATGCGCGCGCCCGGCGGCATGGAGACGGGCTATGTGAAGCATGAGATCGGCTATCCGCTGATCCATTGGTCGCTCGCCAGCCGCGATTCCGGCAGCGAGGATTACAAGCGCATCGCGAATTACGTCTGCTACAACATCGATCCCGGCGACATTGTGCTGATGCACGACCTCAACCCGTACAGCCCGCGCTATGCGGGGCTGATCCTTGAGCGCCTCTGCGACCAGGGCTATCTGTTCGTGACGGTGGAGGAGCTCTT
>SFFC01000197.1 GCA_004556985.1 Clostridiales bacterium
CATGAATTTCATCCAAAAAGCATCCATCCGCTTGGGATGGATGCTCTTTTGTATATCGGGGAAACCTCACTTTCCCGCCTGCTCGCCCTCGATCAGGTCGACAAACTGCCTGGCGATGCGCGGCGAGCAGCCGTTGTGGCTGACCGTCCAGGCGCGGGCGCGGGGCATCAGCGCCTCCCAGTCGTAGGCAATCCCGCGGGCGTCCAGCAGCGCGCGGCAGATGGTGAAGTACTCCTCCTGCGAGGGCGCCTGGAAGGTGAGGCGCAGGTCGAAGCGGTCGGCCAGGGAGAACTTCTCCTCCAGCGTGTCGCGCTCGTTGACGTCATCCTGCCGCTCGGAGAAGCGCTGGCGCACGATGTTGCGGCGGTTGCTCGTCGCGTAGACGACCACGTTCGCGGGCCGCGTCTCCAGCCCGCCCTCGAGCACCGTCTTGAGCGCGGTGTACTCCGGGCAGGAATCGCTGAAGGCCAGGTCGTCCACGAACACGATGAACTTGCCCGGCTGCTCGCGCAGGATGGAGAAGATGGTCGGCAGGTTGGTCAGTTGGGCCAGCGGCACCTCGACGATGCGCAGGCCGTCGAGCCACATGCTCGTCAGCAGCGCCTTGACCGTGGCGCTCTTGCCGGTGCCCTTGTCGCCGTAGAGCAGAATGTTGGCCGCGTGATGCCCGGCGAGCAGGCGCTTTGTGTTCTCCACGAGCACGCCGCGCTCGCGCTCATAGAGGACCATGTCCTCCAATCGGATGGGATCGGGCTCGCGGATGCCGCGCAGGCCGAGCGGGTACGTCTCGCTGACGCCGACCCACGTGCTGCCGGGGCAGCTGGCGAACAGGCCGCTGCCGTGCTTGCGGAAGAAGGCGGCGACGAGCTTCGCGCCGTTATAGGAGAGCATGCCGGACATGACGCGCGGATCGAGCGGCGCGCAGCCGTGCTTCGGCTCCCACATGGGCAGGCGCGCAGCCACCTTGCCGGACATGCCGGCGCGCTGGCACAGCAGCAGGAACATGGCCGGCTCGATGGATGTGAGGCGGCCGAGCGCCTGCAGGTCATGGGACAGCGCGCTGATGACGCTGTACGGGAGCTTGTCCGCGTCGGTGCGGGCGCACATCTGCGCGACGGGGCTCTCCTCAAAGAGGACGGCGGTCAGCGCGATGCGCGAAAACCCGTCGCGGCCGTCGGCGGACTCGCTCAGCCAGGCATTGTAAACCTGACAGTAGGCGTAGGTCAGCTCGCCCTCGCTGACGTTCTCATCGGCGCAGTCGCACACGAGCCGGTAGAGCGCCGCAAGCGCGGGCTTCTCCATCACGTGGCGCAGCACGGTCATGCACTCGATGTCCAGAATCAGTTCACGCAGGTCATGAATATCCATCGTATCTCTCCTTCGGAGACGCTTCCCGGCAAACAGGTCGGGTTTCCTTTGCGCATATGGAAGCGCCGGGGGGCGGACGGGAACGATGGGGGATTGCATCCCCCCGGCCTGAGGGACATTGTCCCTCAGACTCCCTTCCCCGCTTCGCGCTTGTTTGAAGCGGCTTTGCTTTACATCCGCTCCGGGGCCTCAACGCCGATCAGGTACAGGCCGGTCCGGATCACGTCGCGCACCGCGGCGGTCAGGTTCACGCGCGCGGCGGTGCCCGCCGGGTCACCCTCCTCCATGATCCGGTGCTCGAAGTAGTACTTGTTGTAGGCCTGCGCCAGCGACGTCGTGTGCCGCGTGATCATCGACGGCTCGTTCGCGTCCATCGCCTTGCGCACAATCTCCGGGAAGCGGGAGAGCAGCATCAGCACGTCGCTCGCCTCGTCGTCGCATAGCACGCCGTAATCCGGCGCGACGCCCGTCAGTTCCGGCGCCTTGCGCAGCACGGAGCAGCAGCGCGCGTGCGTGTACTGCACGTACGGGCCCGTCTCGCCGTCAAAGTTGAGCGCGCGCTCCCAGCGGAAGTCGATGTCCTTGTTGCGGTCGTTGTGCAGATCGAAGTAGACGACCGCGCCCACGCCGACCTGCCGGGCGACCTCGTCCTTGTTTTGCAGGTTCGGGCTCTTCTCCTCGATGATCTCGCGCGCCTTCTCGACGGCCTTGTTCAGCAGGTCCTCGAGGTAGACGACGTAGCCCTCGCGCGTGGAGAGCGCGCGGCCCTCGTAGGAGACCATGCCGAAGGAGACGTGTTCCATGCCCTTGTACCAGTCGTGGCCCATCAGGTCGATGATCTTGAACAGCTGCTTGAAGTGCAGGTTCTGCTGATAG
>SFFC01000068.1 GCA_004556985.1 Clostridiales bacterium
GCGCACAGATGCGCCGTGAGCACAGCGAGGCTGCGCACATCCTGGAGATTGTGCCGCAGCACATCCTCAAGAAGCTCAAACTCCCCGGTTTTGAGGAAGTCAAAGTACCGCTGGGGCACCTGCGCGCCCGGCAGATCGTCCCCGCGCGAAAGGCCCAGCACAGCCTCCTCGAGCGCAGAGAGATTGCAGCGCCTGAGCCGCAGCTTGTAGACGCGCCTGGCCGCGTGCAGCAGATCCAGATGCGGCCAGCGTGTGACGCTCAGCCGGATGCGGTTCATGACCATCCGCGATTCCAGCAGCGGCAGATCAAAGCTCTTGCCGTTAAAGGAGACCACGGTATCAAACCGCTCAAAGAGCTGCGCGATCTCCGCGAGCATGGCGGCTTCCTCGCCATAATCGCGCATGACATACTGCCGGATCACCATGCCGCTGTCGGTCAGAAACCCGACGCCGATCTCAAAGGCCAGCGTGCCCGCCCCGCCGCTGAGCCCGGTCGTCTCCGTGTCCAGAAACAGGAGCCTTTGCACGTCCCAATTCGTCCCCTCGAACAGCGGATCGCAGGCGCGCACCTCGTCAAGCGTCGTCTGCTCAACGCCGCCGAGCTTACAGAGCGGCACGACGTGCTCCCGGCAGAAGAACGGCTCCTTTCTCGGCGGCGGCGCGCTGTTCCTCGCATTCGGCGCGGTGGAGGAGACCGCCATCAGCCTTTCCCGAAGGCTTCTCATGCCTGCATCAGCCTTTCCGTCAGCAGCAGCGCGGTCTGCTTCCCGCGCTCGCCCACCTCAGCCACCGGCCCCACGCAGGAGGGGCAGCCCGCTTCGCATCCGCAGCGCGCAATGAGATCGTGTACATCCGAAAAGATCAGGCTGCGCATGCCGTAAACACGCTCGCTCAGCCCGATGCCGCCTGCGTAATTGTCAAACACGATGATCGTCGGCAGCCTGGTGAACGGATCGCGCACGCGGTATTGCACGCAGATATCGCCCGGAGAGCACATCAGATACAGCGGAATGATCTGGCGCATCGCGTTGGCGATGCCCAGCATGCCGCCCTGGAGGTCATCCATCGAGAGCCCGCCCGTCATCTGCTCATCCAGCGCCCACCAGCAGGCGTTCGTCGGCATTTCGAGTTCGGGCAGATCCACGGGGCCGAAGCCGAGCGTCTCCTGGGTGTCGAGCTTGAATTTCTTGAACATCGTCACCAGCCAGGTGACGACGACCTCGCCGTAGGCGAGCGACCCTCCCCCGAGCGGCTGTTCCTTGAGCACGTCGATGACCTTGATGCTCGTGTTCAGGTCGGCATCCGTATAATAGTCGACGTCGACGCTGCGAACATAGGCCTTCTTCTCCGTGAAATCGAGCTTCTCGACCTGATACTGCTGGCCCTCGTGCATGTAGATGGCATGCTCGTGAAGGAGCATGGGAACCGTATAGCGATCCATTTCTCCGATGACGACGCGGTGCTCGGGCCGGGTGATGTCGATGATCAAGAAGTTTTCGCTCGTCACGGAGCGCAGCGACAGGTCGGCAGCCGGGAATTCCTCGGCCATCCAGTAATACCGGTTGCCCGTCAGATGCAAAATCTGCTCCTCGCAGAGATAATCGAGCAGCTCCTTCGTCGAGACGCCCGGCGCGTACGCCTCCCCCTCCTCAAAGGGCAGCTCATAGGCCGCGCACTTGACATGGCCCATGAGCACATAGAGGTTGTCCGGATGGACGAGCGCGTTTTCCGGGGAATGGCCGAAGAAGTAGTCGGGATGGGAGACGATATACTGGTCAAGCGCCGAGGAGGAGGCGACCAGTACGGTCAGCGACGAGTTCTTCCTCCGTCCGGCGCGTCCGGCCTCCTGCCAGGTGCTCGCGATGGAGCCGGGATAGCCGCACAGGACGCAAGCGTCAAGCTGACCGATGTCGATGCCCAGCTCAAGCGCGTTGGTCGAAACCACGGCGCGGATCTCGCCCTGGCGAAGCCCCCGCTCGATCTCACGGCGCAGCGTAGGCAGATAGCCGCCCCGATAGCCGCGCACGCGCCCCGCATTCCCCAGCGGATCGCGGACGCGCTCCTTGAGATGGCGGGTCAGCACCTCGACCGTCAGCCGGGACTTGCCAAAGACGATCGTGGAGATGTCGTTGTCCACCAGCATGGAGGCAATGCGCAGCGTCTCCTGCAAGACGGATTTTCGGATGCCGAGCTGGCGATTGACGATGGGCGGATTGTAGAAGACGACATGCTTCTCCCCGCTGGCCGCGCCGCTGTGATCGATCAGCTCGACAGGCCGGCCGATGAGCGTTCCGGCCAGCTCACCCGGGTTGGCGATCGTCGCCGAGCAGCAGATGAACTGCGGATTGGAGCCGTAAAACCGGCAAAGGCGCATCAGACGTCGCAGCACGTTGGCCAGGTTGGCGCCGAACACGCCGCGGTAGGCGTGAATCTCGTCGATGACGATGTATCGCAGGTTTTCAAAGAGCTTGACCCACTTGGTGTGATGCGGCAGGATGCCGGAGTGCAGCATGTCCGGGTTGGTGACGACGATATGTCCCGCCTGGCGGACGGCGCGCCTCGCGGCGGCGGGCGTGTCGCCGTCGTAGGTATAGGTCTTGACGTCGACGCCCATCGCTTCAATCAGCTCGTAGAGCTCCGCAACCTGGTCCGCAGAGAGCGCCTTGGTCGGGAACAAATACAGTGCCCGCGCATCCGGGTTTTTGAGGATGCTGTCGAGCACAGGCAGATTGTAGCACATCGTCTTGCCCGAGGCTGTCGGCGTCACCACGCAGATATCCTTGCCCTGCGACGCCAGGTCGATCGCCTGCCGCTGATGGCTGTACAGGCGATGGACGCCCCGCCCCGCGAGCACGGGCGCGATGCGCGGGTCGAGGTATTCGGGAAAATCGGCGTATTCTGCCTCCTTCGCCGGGATGGTCTCCCAATGCGTGACGTTTTCCATGAAGGCAGGCGTCCTTTTCAGCCTGTCGACGAGCTGCTCAAGATTCACAGCCTTCCCTCCCTTCGGGCTTTCCGCAGAACTGTCAGTGTCCGGATGCGCGCAAGCGCCAGCGCGCACAGGGACAGATATGTCGCGATCAGAATCGGCTGCGTCACATTGAGCAGCATGATGAGCAGATAGGCGGCAAGTGACGCAAAGAGACCCATCAGCAGCGGATCCTTGCCCATGTATCTGTATACCGTCACGATGGTCACCAGATAGAAGGCGACAAACGCAGCCGCACCCAGCAGCCCGCAGTTGAGCAGAAACTGAAGCGGCTGGCAATGCGTGTCGTTGTATATGCCGTCGGAGAGCATCGCCGAGTTGTCAAAATACGGGTTGAGCGTGGAGAGCACCTGCTCGAGCCCCCGGCCGATGAGCTTCTCCTTCAGGCTGTAATCGGCGTAGGCGCGAAGGGCGCGGGTGTAGACAAAGCCGCGCCGGGAACCCCAGGTATCGTCAAAGCGCAGGATGTCCGCCAGCTCACCCAGCTCATACTCCGGCTCGACGAACGTAAAAAACAGAATTGCCGCAAGCAGCAGCACCGCCGCAAGCATGGCAAGCGCGAGGCCGAAAGCCATCAGACGGCGTCTGCCCGGGGCGCGCACGCCCCACTTCCCCAGCAGCGCAGCAACCAGGCCAGCCAATGCGAGCAGGCAAGCCAGCGCAAGGGTCAGCGGACTGCGACTCAGAAACCGGGCCAGCCCCGTAAACGCCGGATGATACGGGCTGCCGGCAAGCAGCAGCCGGGCCACGGGCAGCGCCAGCGCGCAGACCGCCCAGAGCAGCAGCGTGCGCGCCATCCGCAAAAGGCTGTCCCCGGAAAGAAGCAGCAGCACAAAGAAAACCAGATGCACGCCGAGCGCCGCGCAATCCGTCCTCGAAGCGGCCGCGCCCAGCGCGACGACCGCCGAGCAGAGCGCTCCCGCCGCGCGTACGAGCGGTTTTTTCCCAAACACAAAACGCTCCGCGCACAGCGGCAGCAGCATCACCAGATAGGTACCGAAAAAGTCAAAATTGCCGATCGTCGAGAGAAAGATCTGCTCCTGTCCTGCGCGGATGTACGTATAGAAGCCCAGCGGATCCATTCCCATCGCGTTGACCACACCCAGGGCCGCGCAGAGCGTCGCGCTCATCATCATCAGCGAGGTCAGAAGCCTCGTCCGGCGCAGGCCGAATCCGATGACATAAAATGCCGCGCCGCAGCTGAGCAAAAACCAGAGTCCGCAATACCGCCCCTCGCTGCCGTCGAGCGTAGAGGGCGCAAATCCCGCACCGGCGCAGGAGATCGTGCAGGCGAGCAGCAGCAGGGCCATCATGGCCGCAGGCGCATCCGCACCGCCGCACCTGAGCGGACGCTCGCCCCGGATCACACACGAGAGAACAAACAGCATTGCCAGCGGCATTGCAGCAGTGATGACGACCCTGACCTTGAAGCGGTTGATGTCAAAAAAGGCGTCATGAAACACAAGCGGCAAAGCGACGAGCATCACCACTGCGCATAGAAAAGCAATTCCCTCCGGCGCAGCGTTCCAAAATGCCTGTCTTCTGCTTCCCTTTTCCATGTCCCTCCGCTCCCTTCCGCCTGCATACTCCTTTATTGTAAATCATCCCCTCACACTGTGCAAGCGAAAAGCGGGCGATTTCGCCCGCTTTTCAAAAAATCAAACCCCGACCAGCGTTTTTTCTGGCAGCTCCGCCTTTTCCGGCACGTCAAAATCGACCTCGCCATCCCGCACAAACAGCCGGACATGATCGGTGATCCTTCCCTCGAGCAGCAGGTCGCTCAGTGGCTCCTCCACGCGCCTGGTGATCTCCCTGCGCAGATTTCTCGCCCCGCTCATCGGATCCATACCCTCCTGCGCGATCAGTGCCGGCACGGCGTCCTCGTAATCGAGCAGCACACCGCGCGCGGCAAGCCGCGCCGCCGTCTGCTTGAGCAGCAGCGCGGAAATCGCCTCTCCGTCCTCCTGCGTCAGGCTGTTCATGACGATCATCTCGTCAATCCTCCCCAGGAATTCCGGGCGGAACGTCTGCTTCACCTTGTCAAGCAGCGCTTTGCGTTTGACCTGATCCGCATGGCCGTTCATTCCGGTGTCAAAGCCAAGGCGTTTGTCCATGTCAAAGGACACGCCCGCGTTGGAGGTCATCACGACGACCGTATTGCGGAAGTTGACCTTGCGCCCGACGCTGTCCGTGAGCTGGCCGTCATCGAGCAACTGCAGCAGCAGGCTGAAGATCTTCGGATGCGCTTTCTCAATCTCGTCAAACAGGACGACAGCATACGGCCGCTTGATCACGGCGTCGGTGAGCTGGCCGCCGTCTCCGAAGCCGATATAGCCGGGAGGAGAACCGATCAGGCGGGAGGCCGTCGCTTCCTCACTGTATTCGGACATGTCGATCCGGATCATCGCCTCCTCGCTGCCAAAGAGCGCTTCGCTGAGCGCCTTGCACAGCTCCGTTTTGCCTACGCCGGACGGCCCCAGCAGCATGAACACGCCCAACGGCCGCGTCGGGTCGTTCAGCCCTGCGCGGGCGCGTCGCAGCGAACGGCAGAGCGACGCGATGGCCTCGTCCTGCCCGATGACGCGGCGGCGCAGCTTCACCTCAAGTCCCAGCACGTCGGCATTGTCCCCAGCGGTCATCCGCTCCACGGGGATTCCGGTCCATTGGGAGACCACCCGCTCGACGTCGGCCGCTTGGATTTCCGGCAGGCTTTCCGCCCCCTCCTCCCCGTGATTCCATGCGCCGAGCCGGACCATCGAGGCTGCCTCGTCGATCAGGTCGATCGCCTTATCCGGCATGAACCGGTCCGTCACATAGCGCGCAGAGAGCTCGACGGCCGCCTGCACGGCCTCCTCCCGGATGATCACATGATGATACGCCTCGTAGCGGGCGCGCAGTCCGCGCAGGATGGACAGCGTATCCTCCTGATCCGGCTCGCGCACGTCGATGCGCTGAAAGCGCCTCGCAAGCGCGGCGTCCTTTTCAATGTATTTCTGGTATTCCTTGTAGGTCGTCGCGCCGATGACCCGAACCTCGCCGCGGGCCAGGGCGGGCTTAAGCATATTGGCCGCGTCCAGCGCGCCCTCCGAGCCGCCCGCGCCCACGAGCGTATGCATCTCGTCGATGAAGAGAATGACGTTGCCCCGCTCTTTGGCATCGGCGAGAACCGCCTTGATCCGCTCCTCAAACTCGCCGCGGTACTTGCTGCCGGCCACCACCTGCGCCAGATCCAGCGCAAAAATCTGCATGCCGGAGAGCATCTGCGGCACGCTGCCGTCGGCGATGCGCTGCGCAAGCCCCTCTGCCAGTGCGGATTTGCCCACGCCCGGCTCGCCGATCAGCAGCGGGTTGTTCTTCATCTTCTTGCCCAGCACGCGGATCACAGCCTCCAGCTCCTCCTGCCGGCCGATCAGCGGCTCGAGCCTTCCCTCGGCAGCCTCCTGCGTCAAGTTGCGCGCATAGCTGAGCAGGGCGCTCTTCTTCTCGCCCTCTTTGCTGCGCTGCGTGTGCCCGGCCGCCTCGATCTCTTGCTGCGTCACGGGCGTATCGGCCGAGGCGATGCTCTGCGCCCTCGCTGGCCGGTCGATCTCTCCGACGGCATTGACGAGCGCCACGCGCATGGAATCGACGGTCTTTCCCTGCTCGATGAGCACCTCGAGCGCCGTGCAGCCCTCCTCATAGAGCAGCTCCTGCCAGATATGGGCCACGCCGGCCAGCGTCTTCTTCTCCGGGTTGGCATAGGAAAGTGCGCGGAGCAGAATGCGCTGCACATGCGCGCTCATCCCCGTGACGCGCGAAAAGCCGACCTCTCCGCGGCCGTAGCGCGCCGCGATCGCCTCCTCAAGCGCCCTGTCGTTCAGATCGCCGACAAGACACCGGGTCAGCTCGTCACCCGCGCGTACGAGCCCCAGCAGCAGATGGCCGCTGCCCATCTTTTCAAAGCCCATCGTTGCGGCGCTGAGCTGGGCCTGCACCAGCGCCTTGGACGCGCCCTTTGTAAAACCGTTGGAAATATTCAGCAATTCCACCACCTCCGGGAGAACGTCACAGCGCCGGCCGCCGCTTGGCAAGCGAAAGAATCATGCTGCGAAGCGTTCCGGCGCAGAGCGCGTCCTTCATGCCCAGCGGCAGCGGAACGGCCTGCGGCGAGAGCGCCGCAAGCATGAGACTCGCTTCGTCGGGCGTCACGATATTTTCCAACTTCAAATGCTCCACGATCTTCGCGGCATCCGACGCGCTGATGGACATGCCGATGCGCTGATACAGCGATTGAAGGAGCTCCTCCCGGCTCGTCGATGCGAGGCGGACGATGCGGATATAGCCGCCGCCGCCGCGCCTGGATTCGATGACATAGCCGTGATCCGGCGTAAAGCGCGTCGCCAGCACATAATTGATCTGCGAAGGCGCGCACTGAAAATGCTCTGCAAGCTCGTTGCGCCGCAGCTCGATTTCCATGTTGTCCCCTTCCATCAGGGTTTTGATGAATTCCTCGATCGAGTCACTCAGCAGCCTCACGAGTCAACACCTCTCTTACAACAAAAATGAACTTTCTTTGACCTTAATCATTATACGACATTTTCACGCTTCTTGCAACAGGCTGTCCGGCGAAAAATTTTCCGCTTCTCTTCGGAAAGCCGGAAATCCACCTTGCCTGTGCCCCGAATCGAAGGTATAATAAAATTGTATGGTTATGACTTATCCATCCGGCAGACTCTTCGCCGGAGGATGGACAGGAGCAATCTATGATCGTTTTATCCGCACAAAACGTCGCCAAGGCCTTCGGCGTCAATGTTGTGCTGAAGGATGTTTCCCTCACCCTCCAGCAGGGCGACCGCATGGGATTGGTCGGCGTCAACGGCTGCGGCAAATCGACGCTGATGCGCATTCTTGCAGGTCTCGAAACCGCCGATTCCGGCGACATCTCCATGGTTCGGGGTACCCGCATCGGCTATCTTGCCCAGCAGAACATGGTCACCAGCGGCCTGAGCGTCTGGGATGAGCTGCAAAAGGTCTACGAGCCGGTCTTCGAGATGGAGCAGCGGCTGCGCGAGCTGGAGGAAGAGATGTCCCGCGCGCACGAAGAGCCCGCCCGCTTTGCACGGCTCTCCTCGGACTACGACAAGCTGCTGCGGCGCTTCGAGGAATCCGACGGCTATTCCTGGAAGAGCATGGTCTCCGGCGTGCTCAACGGCCTGGGCTTCAAGCCCTCTCAGTATGACCAGACTGTCGATTCGCTCAGCGGTGGTGAGCAGACTCGCCTCTGTCTGGCCCGTCTGCTGCTTCAAAAGCCGGATCTGCTGCTGCTCGACGAGCCGACCAACCATCTGGACATGGAGACGCTGACCTGGCTTGAAAACTACCTGACCGCCTACAAGGGCAGCGTGCTCGTCATCTCCCACGACCGGTATTTCCTCGACCACGTCTGCACCTGCATGGTCGAAATCCTGATGGGCTCAAGCGAGCAGTACAGCGGCAACTACACCCGCTACATCGTCCAGCGTCAGGAGCGCTTTGAAACCCGGATGCGAGCCTATGAGCTCCAGCAAAAGGAGATCGAGCGTCAGCAAGCGATCATCGCGCGCTACCGCATGTACAACCGCGAAAAATCCATCCGTGCTGCGGAAAGCCGCGAGAAGGCGCTCGAGCGCATGGAGAAGCTCGACAAGCCCGTCGATGAGCGCGCCATCCGCTTCCGGTTTGAAGCCAGACGGCGCACCGGCGAGGATGTGCTGATGCTCAAGGATGTGAGCAAGTCGTTCGGCGAAAAGCATCTCTTCGCCCATCTCGATCTGCATGTGCGCATGGGCGACCGCATCGCGCTCATCGGCCCGAACGGCGTGGGCAAGTCGACGCTCATCAAGCTCATCACGGGCGACGAAGCCTGCGACACAGGCGCCATCCGCTACGGCTCCAATGTCGACATCGGCTACTACGATCAGCATCAGAGCGCGCTGCATCCCGAAAAGACCGTGCTCGACGAGGTCTGGGACCGCTTTCCCCGGATGGAGCAAAGCGATGTGCGCGGCGCGCTGGGCATGTTCCTTTTCACGGGCGACGACGTCTTCCAGCCGATCAAGACGCTCTCCGGCGGCGAAAAAGGGCGCGTTGCGTTGACCGCGCTCATGCTGCGCAAGGACAACCTCCTGCTGCTCGACGAACCGACCAACCATTTGGACATGGATTCCCGCGAGGTGCTGGAGGATGCGCTCTCCGACTTCGGCGGCACGATCATCACGGTATCCCATGACCGCTATTTCATCAATCGCATCGCCAACCGCATCCTCGAAATGCGGCCGGAGGGCGTCGTTGAGTACATGGGCAATTACGACGATTATGTCGAGAAGAAAAACCAGCCCGTAGAGCAGGAGGCTGTCGCGGGCAAGACCCGGACGGAGCTCGAAAAGGAAAAGCGCCGCGAAAAGCAGAGCAAGCAGGCGCTTCGCCAGCTCAAGGCCCGCGCACAGGAGGCCGAAAAGGCCATCGGCCTCAAGGAGGAGGAAATCGCGCAGATGGAGGTGCAGATGTCCGATCCGTCGCTATATGCCGATGCGGAAAAGGCGGCTGCCGTGCAAAAGAGCTACCAGCAGGCCCAGCGCGACCTTCAGGCGCTGTACGAGACCTGGGAGGAGGCAGAGGCCGCCTTGCAGGAGGCCGATTTCTGATTGCTCCAACAATCGCAGGCCTTAACGAACACAAAAAAACAACGGACAAAAGGAGATGGAGCCCTTGCTGTTTATCGGGATCTGCGGCGCCAGCGGCAGCGGAAAATCGACGCTCGCCGAGGAGCTGGCCACGATGGTCAACCGAAGCATCCTCATCATCAACCAGGATGCCTACTATCGCGATCATCCTGCCCTGTCCTTTGAGGAGCGCTGCCGGCTCAACTACGACGAACCAGGCATCTTCGACCACGATTTGCTCCTGGAGGATGTCCGCGAGCTGCTCGCAGGCCGCCGTGTCCCCAGGAAGCGCTACGATTACGCGCGCCATTGCCGCGCCGATGCGCCGGGCGAGTTTTTGGAGCCGCACGACGTGATCATCGTCGAGGGCATTCACGCGTTCTACGATCCCCGGCTCCGCGAGATGATGGATCTGAGGCTGTATATGCATGTGGAATCCGATATCTGTCTGCTGCGGCGCATCCAGCGCGACATCAACGAACGCGGCCGGGCGATTGACAACATCTCCATGCAATACATCACAACTGTCAAGCCGATGTTCGACCAGTACATCCGCAATTACGAGCAATTCGCCGACGTGATCGTCGCCGGCGGAGGCAAGGACGCGAAGATTACGGAAATCCTTGCCGGCTATATCAACAACGACCTGCATCTGTACCGGGGCCGCGCCCCAAGGAGGAAACCGTCATGTTGAAACAGTACACCAAGGAAGAAAAGGGCTGGATCTTTTACGACTGGGCCAATTCCGCCTTCTCTGCCATCGTCGCTGCGATCATTCTCCCCATCTTCTTTAAGAGCATGGCGCAGATGGGCGGCGTCAGCGACGTCAACGCCACAGCCTATTGGGGCTATGCCACGTCCTTCGGCACGCTGATCTGTGCCGTGCTTGCGCCTTTCCTGGGGACGCTGGGCGATTTCAGGGGCATGAAAAAGCGCCTGTTCACCGCGTTCATGCTGCTTGGTGTCGTGAGCACCTTTCTGCTGTCGATGACGAAAAATTGGAAGCTGCTGCTCGCGCTCTACATTCTGGGTACGCTGGGCTTCAACGGCTCCTGTATCTATTATGACAGCTTTCTGCTCGATGTGACGGACGAATCCCGGATGGATCAGGTCTCCACTATGGGCTATGGCCTGGGCTATATCGGCGGCTCGACCATCCCGCTGGTCGTTTCTCTCCTGCTGATCCAGTTCGGCGACAAAATCGGCATTCCCACCGTCACAGCAACCAAGCTTTCCTTCGCGCTGACCGCCGTGTGGTGGCTGGTCTTCACCATTCCGATGCTTCTCCATGTGCAGCAGAAGCATTCCATTGAACCGGAAAAGCGCATCGTGGCGCATACGCTGCGCAACGTCGTCTCGACGTTCAAAAAGCTGCTGTCTTACAAGAGCGTGCTGCTCTTCATGGTCGCCTACTTCTTCTACATCGATGGCGTCGGAACGATCATCCACATGGCGACGGTCTTCGGCGCCTCCTGCGGCCTTGACAGCATGGACATGATGGTCATTCTGCTCGTCGTGCAGATCGTCGCCTTCCCCTTCGCCATCCTCTATGGCAAGCTCGCCGGGCGCTTCGGCTCCCGCAGGATGATCCTCTTTGGCATCGCGACCTATATCGTCGTCTGCGCGGTTGGCTTCAACCTGCAGAAGATGTCCGACTTCCTCGTGCTCGCCGTGCTCGTCGGTACCGCGCAGGGCGGCATTCAGGCGCTCTCCCGTTCCTTCTTCGGCAAGCTCGTTCCGCCCGAGAATGCGAGCGAGTTCTTCGGCTTCTTTGACGTCTTTGGCAAATTCTCCGCCGTCATCGGCCCCGCGCTCTTCGGCCTGGTCGCCCAACTGACCGGCGTCACGAATTACGGCGCGCTGGCGGTCATGGGCATGTTCATCGTCGGCGGCGTCGTGCTGATGCTGGTGCCCCGGAACATCGAGCGGATGAAGTGATTTTCTTCCATTTTCAGATGAGGCCCGGCGGGGAAGCATCCCCGCCGGGCCGTTCTTGATTGTGTTGTGCTTTTCGAAAATCAGTCGGCGTAGCCGTTGGGATTCTGCGTCTGCCAGCGCCACGCGTCGCGGCACATATCCTCGAGGTTCTTCTCCGCCGTCCAGCCCAGGAGCTCCCTGGCCTTCTTCGGGTCGGCCCAGCACTCGGCGATGTCGCCAGGGCGGCGCGCCTCGATCTTGTAGGGCACCTTTACGCCGTTGACCTTTTCAAACGCCTTGACGATGTCCAGCACGCTGTAGCCGTGGCCGGTGCCGAGG
>SFFC01000069.1 GCA_004556985.1 Clostridiales bacterium
AAGGGCCCCTACACCGGCCAGTGGTCCAGCGAGCGCATCTCGGAAATGCTGCAAAACGAGACCTACATCGGCCACATGGTACAGGGGCGCACGGTCAAGATCAGCTACAAATCGAAGAAATGTCTCAAGCAGGCGCGGGAAAACTGGGTCGTGGTGGAAAACACGCATGAGCCGCTGATCGATCCGGTCACCTTCCAGAAGGTGAGGCTGCTCATCAGCAGCCGGAAGCATACCCGCAGCCGGACGTATGACTTCCTGCTCAAGGGCTTGATCTTCTGCCACGAGTGCGGCTATCCCATGGCGGTCGTCAACCGGCCCACGGCGGACGGCTCCCAAAGGCTGTTCTTCGTCTGCCGGACGTACCAGCGGTTCACGAAGGCAGGTGTCTGCACCTGCCACTCCATCAAGGAGGAGACGGTCACACAGGCGGTGATCGGGAAGGTGCGCGAGGTATGCGAGGCGTTCATGAATCCGATCAGCCTGCAGCCCATCGCCGCCGCCGCAGTGGAGCAGGCCCGACGGGCGGAGAGCCACGAGGCCGAGCTTCAGGCGCTGCGTAGCCGGATGGACGGCATGACCGCCAATCTGGATAAGGTCTACATGGACCGGCTGAGCGGCCTGCTGGCGGAGGCGGACTTTGAGCGCATCTACAAGCGCATCCGCATGGAGCGCGAGGCGCTGGAGGAAAAGCTGCGCGCGCTGGAGGCGCAAAAGGAAAGCCCGGTCAGCACACAGGAGCGGGCACGGGAACTGGTCGCGCACTTTCTCGCTTCCGTCTGCACCAGTCGGGAGCTGCTGGTCAGCCTCATCGAGCGCGTGGAGCTGACGGAGGACAAACAGATCATCATCCGGTTCCGCTTCCGGGAATTGGAAGCGATTTCTTAAGGGTGATCGTTTACAATAGGCGCGGCGCTATGTATCGCGCATCGAGAAAAAGGCGATGCAGGCGCTTCAAAGGGCGTTCGAGTCGGGCGAAAAGAAGGAGCATGGCGCTGAAAGAAAAAACGGGCAGGCAGCACGGCGGGAGGCTGAAAAAGCCCCATAAACGGGGCGCAGAGGCTGCCCGGAAGCCGGACGGAATCGAATATGCAGAGCAGCGCCATCCGGGAAATTGGCCGGATGGCGCTGCTGCGCGCTGATCAGAGGATGACCCTCTTGCGCGCAGGGACAAACTCCTTTATAATGAATCGGAAAACGGAAACAAAAGATGGGAGAGGACAACGCAATGAAGAGAAAGGTGCTCGTTCTGGACATCGACGGAACGCTGACCAACTCCAAAAAAGAGATCACGCCGGCGACACGGGAGGCCCTGCTGACGATTCAGAAGAAGGGGCATGTGGTCGTCCTGGCATCCGGCAGACCGACGGGTGGTCTGCGTATGATCACAGAGGCTCTCGATTTCCCACGCTACGGCGGCTATACGATCAGCTACAACGGCGCCTGCGTCACCAACACGGCAACCGGCGAGGCGGTCTTTAAAAATGCGCTCCCCGATTACGTCGCGCAGTGGATGCAGGATTACGCACGCGACTACCAGCTGGGCATGTGCACGTATATCGGCAACGAGCTGCTGTGCGGCACGAGGTCGGACCGGTATCTGGATCGGGAGGCGGCGCTCAACCGCTTCGATGTCACGGCTGTGGAGAGCTTCGCTCCGTATTTCCGGACCGACCTGTACAAGGTGCTGTTGACGGCGCAGCCGACGCGCGCGCAGGAGCATGAGCACAGGCTCGCGCGCCGCTTCATGAACCGCCTGAGCATCTACCGCAGCGAGCCCTACTTCATCGAGGTGATGGCGCGCGGCGTCAACAAGGCGGATGCCATTGCCGGGCTGCTGGAACGCCTCGGGCTGGAGCGGGAGGATACGATCGCCTGCGGCGACGGCCTCAACGACCTGACCATGATCCGCTATGCCGGGCTGGGCGTGGCGATGGGCAATGCGCAGGAGAGCGTCAAGCAGGCGGCCGATCTGGTGACCGGCAGCAACGACGATGACGGCCTTGTGCCCGTCATCGAGCGCTACATCCTCGGTCAGGGCTGAGGAGCAGCGTACACAGATTCATCAGCAGCGTCAACAGCTGGCCGCCCGCCATGCCGAGGATCGCGCCCCGGATGCGAAGGGAAGGCCTTGCGGCGAGAACGTACATCAGCAGCAGCGAGAGCAGATTTGAGGCCAGGGAGATTCGCAGCGACCGGCGCTGCAGGCCCAGACCGTTCATCATGCCGCCGCTCACCTGCACGAGTGCCATGACCGGCACGAGAGGGCAGCACAGGCGCAGCAGCGACAGAAGCTCCGCCTGGCGATAGAGCACATTCGCGATCAGCGGCGCAAGGAGATAGACGGCAGCCATGGCGGGAAGGCCGATGGCCAGCGTGGAGCCAAGAACGCGCGCGATCAGGCGGCGCATCGGTTTGCCCTCCGCCTGGCGGCGGGACAGCTCCGGCGCCGTGACCATGCAGATGCTGCCGGTGATGAACGAGGGCATCATCAGCACGGGCAGCAGCATGCCGTGCATCATGCCGAAGCGGCTGAGCGCCTCCTGCGCGGCGAGGCCGGAGGCCTGGAGACGCGCGGGGATCAGCGCCGCGTTGACCGTGTGCATCAGCGAGGAGACGAGTTTCATGCCCGTCAGCGGCAGGGCGAGCGCGATCAGCTCTGTGCAGACTGGGCCGGCTTCTGCGCGCGCGCCGCGCAGCGAGGCATGAAGCGCCTGACGATGCCGGCGCAGGGAAGCGCCGAGCAGGAGCGCCATCAGCAGCAGGCCGGCCGTCTCGCCCAGGAGCATGGCCAGCGCGGGAACGGCCGCGCGCAGCGCCGTCGGCCAGCCCCGCAGCAGAGGAACGAGATACAGGCACAGCAGCAGGCGGACGGTCTGCTCGAGCAGCTCGCTGAACGCGGGCGCGGCGGGCCGGTTCGTGCCGTAGCAATACCCGTTGAGCGCGCAGGAGAGACCGAGAACGGGCAAACAGGGCAGGATGCACAGCAGCGCGGGAAGCGTGCGGATGTCTCCGAGCCAGCGCGCGAGCGGCTCCCGCAGGAGAAACGCCGCAGCGGCAAGCGGAAGGCTGACGAGCAGGGAGAGCCCCGCGCCCAGGAGCGCGACGTGCGCACTGCGGGACCGGCCGCGCTGCGCGCTCAGGCGCGAGACGGCGGCGGGCAGGCCGGAGGCGACCGGCGCGATCAGCAGGGATTGGGCGCTGTGCGTGAGCTCAACCAGGCCCATCGCCTGCGCGCCCAGCTCCCGGGAGAGCCAGACACGCAGACTGAAGCCCATGATCCGCACGACAAAATGGGAACCGCTTAATAACGCCGTCTGGCGAACCAGCCTGTGCGCTCGCATGACCATCACCCCGGGAGAGCGTATGCGGGCAGGCCAAAAACAAGCACGGACGAAGGACAAACCCAGGACGCCGGGCAAACCGGATGCACAGAAGGAGGAAAGCACATGTTTGACAAATGGGATCATCGCTTCATGGAGATGGCGGGGCTCGTCTCCTCCTGGGCGAGCTGCTACCAGCAGGAGAGGAAGATCGGCGCGGTCATCGTCAAGGACAAGCGCGTCATGACGACGGGCTACAACGGCGCGCCTGCAGGCGTCAGAACCTGCGTCGAGCGCGGAGAATGCCTGCGCAAAAAGCTCGGCATTCCCTCGGGCACGCGCCATGAGATGTGCTACGCGGTGCATGCAGAGCAGAACGCGATCATCCAGGCGGCCAAGCTCGGCGTGAGCATCGAGGGCGCGACGCTCTACTGCACGCACCAGCCCTGCATCCTCTGCGCGAAGATGATCGTCAATTCCGGCATCGTGCGCGTCGTCTACGGCGCGGGCTATCCCGATCCGTTTGCGCTGGAGATCTTCAGGGAGGCGGGCGTCGCGGTCGAATGCTACGCTGAAAAATAAAAATTGCTTTTCGTGGGACAAAACCTCCTCCTCGCGCGTTGTTTGGGTGAAAAGCACGCGCGCTTTGGAAAGGAGAGGTCAATGTGATCGAGGAGAGCCGCTTTGTCGCGGAGGTCACGCAGATGCGGGACATGCTCTACCGGCTGTCCGTCAGCTATCTGCGCAGCGACGCGGACGCGCAGGACGCTGTGCAGCAGGCGATTGAGAGCGCCTGGAGGCACAGGGGGCGCGTTGAGCCGCAGGCCTTCCGCCCCTGGCTGACGCGCATCGTCATCAACACCTGCAAGAGCCAGCTGCGCAAAAAGCGGCGGGTGTTTTTAAGCGACCGGCTCGAAGGCTATGCCGGGGCCGCGCCGCCGCCGGATGTGACGCTGGCGGATGCGCTTTCCCGGCTGCCGGAAAAGCTGCGCACGCCGCTCTTGCTCCATTATATGGAAGGCTTTTCGGTCACGGAGACCGCCGGAGCGCTGCATGTGCCCGAGACGACGGTGCGAAGCCGGCTGTATCGGGCGCGCAAGGCGCTCCGCGAAGAACTTGGCGGCGAGGAGGCTGGCAGAAGATGAGCAGAGAACACATGCCGGACAAGCCCACGAGAGAAACGCTGCTGCGCGCCTTCGGGCCGACGCCCGATGCCTTTGCGCAGCGCATCGACGACACCCTGCGCCGCCTGACGAGCGAAAAGGAGGACAGGGTTGTGAAACGGAAGCTGAGGCTGGCGCCCGTGCTGGTGCTGGCGCTCGCGCTGCTGGCGGGCGCTGCGGTTGCGGCGGCGCTGTATCCGCGGACGGCAGAGCGGTTTGAGGGCTTTTACGGCGAGGAATTCGGCGCGCAGTTGGAGCGGGGGGACAGCGCACAGCTGAATGCTGCCTTGACGCTGGGCGACGTCGTCTACACCGTGTCGGACGTGATCTGGTCGGACGGCGTGCTCTACGGCACGATCGTCATGGCCCCGGCGGAGGGCGCGAACATCGTACTGATTCCCGAGGACTGCGAGCTTTCCGACCCGGCGGGCTACAACATCCACTATGGAGAGAAGGCCCCTGAGGTCGCAAAGAGCTACCTGGAGCTTGCCAGGGTGCGCGGCGCACGCATCGTGCTGGCCAAATGCGTGCCGGACGGCTATGTGATAGATGGCGAGCTCAAGACCGGGGACATCGGGTATTTTGACACGGCGATGACCGATGGAAGCATCGTTTCCTCGTTTGAGGTATACGGCGAGAGTGGCGGCATCGGGCGCGCGCCGGTCTACACGCTGCGTCTCAACCCGCACAACTGGGAGATCACGCCCGAGGGCGAATGGCTGCGCGAGGGCGAGGAGAGCACCTGGCTCAAGGCGGACTGGAACGTGCAGGTGGAGCCGACGATGAAGGAGAACGCGCCGGAGGCGGATGCAGAGTGACATGACCTGAAGGACAATGCCCGTTTGAGGGAGAACGCGCCGGGAAACCGGCGCGCTTTCGCGCTTCACACGCGGGGACAGACCCTGTATAATGGACGGGACGGATGGATCGGGGGAGATTGAAGATGGACTTTGCTCATGTGAAGGGCGGCAGGAAGCGTTTTCTTCCGCTCCTGTTGCTCGGTGACGAGCAGGAGGACATGATCGACCGCTACCTCGCGCGCGGGGAGATGTACGCGCTTTGCGAGGCGGGGGAGGCGCTGGCCGTTTGCGTTGTGACGGACGAGGGGAACGGCGTGCTGGAAATCAAAAACCTGGCGGTGACGCCGCGGCGGCAGAGGCAGGGCCTTGGCCGGCAGATGATCCGGGAGATGGAGCGGCGCTATGCCGGAAGATTCCGCGTGCTGCGCGTCGGCACGGGCGACAGCCCGCTGACCGTGCCGTTTTATGAGGCATGCGGCTTTGTGCGCGCGGGCGTGATTCCCGATTTCTTCACGGCGCATTACGACCATCCGATTGTCGAGGCGGGCGTGCTGCTGCGCGACATGGTGATTCTGGAAAAGACGATTGGAGGGGATGAGGCACATGCAGAAGGACATTCTCATTAAGCAGGAAGACTGGGTGTTCTCCTATCGCGTGGCGGGCATCCTTGAGCGCGGCGGAAGGCTGCTGCTGCAGAAGCCGGCGGATGACGACGGATATGCGTTTATAGGCGGGCACGTCGCCGCCTTTGAAACCTCCAGGGAAACGCTCAGGCGGGAATTTCTGGAGGAGATTCATGCGCATATCGGGGTAGAGGAGCTGATCGCCGTCGGCGAGATCTTCTTCCCCTGGGGAAGGCGGTCCTGCCACCAGATCAGCCTGTATTACCGCGTCCGGCTGGAGGACGAGGGGGAGATTCCCCTTGAGGGCGTCTTTCACGGGTTTGACGACCTGGGCGGCGAGCGCGTCAATCTCGATTTCTGCTGGATGCCGATGGAGCAGCTTCACGCCGTCACCGTGTATCCGCAGGAGCTGACGGAGCATCTGCTCAAGGGAAGAACGGATTTTCTGCATTTTGTCAGCAAACAGCTGGCATGAACGCCTGTTCGCAGCGATTGAGGGGCGGGCGTGGAGGCGTTTTCCAATAGATGATCCAATGATGCACAGCCGCTTTTGCGGCGGAGGGGAAGACATGGCGACCTATCAGAACTACATCGTGGCGCAGTCGCTTGAGGAGGCGTGGGCGCTCAACCAGAAGAGAAGCGCCGTCATCGTGGCGGGCAACATGTGGCTGCGCATGTGCGGCCTGCGCAAGCAGACGGCCATCGATCTGTCTGCGCTTGGGCTTGACCGGATTGAGGAGACGGAGGAGGCGTTTGTCATCGGGGCGATGACGACGCTTCGCCAGCTGGAGACGGATGCGGCGCTGGGCAGCGCTTTCGGCGGCGCGTTTGCCCATGCGCTTGCGCCGATTGTCGGCACGCAGTTTCGAAACGGCGCGACCATCGGTGGTAGCGTGTACAGCCGCTTCGGCTTTTCGGATGTCAGCGCGCTGCTGCTGGCGCTGGATGCCTCCGTGGAGCTGGTGCAGCGCGGCCGGGTGCCGCTTTGGCAGTACCAGCAGGAGGCGTGGGACCGCGACGTGATCGCGCATATCCGCGTGCCCAAGGGGCGGCGCGCGCATGTGGAGAGCGTTCGCCTGAATGCGACGGATTTTCCCGTGCTCGTCTGCACGGCGTCGTCGGGGGAGGGCGGGCTGCGCCTCGTGATGGGCGCGCGGCCGGCGCGGGCGATGGTCGTCGCCGATGGTCTGCCCGAGAGCGCCGGGATGGAGACCTTTGAGGCGCTGGCGCAGTCGCTGCCCCTTGGCAGCAACATGCGCGGCTCCGAGGCATACAGAAGGAAGATTGCGCCCGCGCTGATGCTTCGCGCGGCAGAGGGCGCACGCGGGAGGGACTGAGCGATGAACATCTGTTTTACGCTGAACGGGCAGCGCGTTCAGGTCGACGCGGCGGCGGATGATTCGCTGTATGCCGTCCTGCGCGCGCTCAACATGACGAGCGTCAAATGCGGCTGCGAGACGACGAACTGCGGGCTTTGCACCGTTCATCTGGATGGAAGGGCTGTGCTCTCCTGCGCCGTGCCCGCGCCGCGGGTGGCGGGCCATAGCGTCGTGACGCTCGAGGGCCTGCAAAAGGAGGCGCATGCGCTGGGCGGCTGCCTGGCCGACGAGGGCGCGGAGCAGTGCGGCTTCTGTGCGCCGGGGCTGATGATGAACGTGCTGGCGCTGGCGGGGGAGAATCCCCGGGCGACAGACGAGGAGATCGACGCGTATCTGGCGGGCAATCTCTGCCGCTGCTCGGGATACATGAGCCAGCGGCGGGCGATCCGGCGGTATCTCGATGCGGTCGCCGCAGGGAAGGAGGTGCGCGCATGAGCGAAGAGAGAAGGGCGCCCCGCGCGGTCGGCGCGCCCGTGCGCAAGAAGGATGCGGAGGCGCTGGTGACGGGCAAGCCCGTCTACACGGAGGATATCGCGCCCAGGGGCTGCCTGTGCGTCAAGCTGCTGCGCAGCCCGCATGCGCATGCGATGATCACCTCGATCGACGTCAGCCGCGCCCGGGCGCTTCCCGGCGTGGCCTGCGTGCTGACCTGGGAGGACGTGCCGGACAGGCGCTTCACGCTGGCGGGGCAGACATATCCGGAGTTCAGCCCGTATGACAGGCTGATCCTCGACCGGCATCTGCGCTGTGTCGGCGACCCGGTCGCGATCGTGGCCGCGCAGACGGAGCGACAGGCCAGGGCCGCCATGCGGCTCATCCGCGTGACCTACGAGATCCTGCCCGCCGTGCTCGACCCTGAGCAGGCGATCGACAACGAGACGATTCTGCATCCCGAGGAAGACTGGCGCGCGCTCGTGCCGGACTGCGGCGCGGACAACCGGCGCAACCTCGTCGCCCGCGGCATGGAGGCGGACGGGGATATCGAGGCCGAGCTTGCAAAAAGCGACATCGTCATCGACCGAGTCTATACGACGCGCGCCAACCAGCAGTGCATGATGGAGACGTTCCGCGCCTTCACGCAGATGGACAATTACGGCCGGCTCAAGGTCGTCACCTCGACGCAGATTCCCTTCCACGTCCGCCGCATTGTGGCGACGGCGCTCAATATTCCCAAGAGCCGTGTGCGTGTCGTCAAGCCGCGCATCGGCGGCGGCTTCGGCGCGAAGCAGACGGCCGTCTGCGAGATCTATCCCGCGATTGTGACGCTCAAAACGGGGCTGCCGGCGATGCTCGTCTACACCCGGGAGGAGGCGATGACCATCTCCTCGCCGCGTCACGCGATGATCATGCATGTGCGCCTGGGCGCGATGAGGGACGGAACCATCCGCGCGATCGACCTGCACACGCTCTCCAACTCCGGCGCCTACGGCGAGCATGGCCCGACGACCGTCGGCCTCTCCGGCCACAAGTCGATTCCGCTCTACACCCACCAGATGAAGGCGTTTCGGTTTGCCTGGGACGTCGTCTATACGAACACGATGAGCGCGGGCGCATACCGCGGCTACGGCGCGACGCAGGGGCTCTTCGCGGTCGAATCGGCCGTCAACGAGCTGGCCCATGCGCTTCACATGGATCCGATTGCGCTGCGCGAGCACAGCATGGTGCGCGAGGGCGAGGTCATGCCGGCCTACTACGGGGAGACGGCTACGAGCTGCGCGATCGATCGCTGCCTTGCGCGCGCCCGACAGATGATCGGCTGGGACGAGAAGTATCCCGCCTACACGCTGCCAAACGGTCACGTTCGCGGCCTGGGCATGGCGTTGGCCATGCAGGGCTCCGGCATCTCCGGCGTAGACACGGGCGCGGTCTCCATCCGCCTGGGCGACGAGGGCATCTACAACATGGCCATCGGCGCGACGGACATGGGCACGGGCTGTGACACGATTCTCGCGCAAATCGCCGCGCAGAGCCTGGAATGCCCGGTGGAAAACATCACCGTTCACGGCGTCGATACGGATATCTCGCCCTATGACAGCGGCTCGTATGCCTCGAGCACGACCTATATCACCGGCATGGCGGTCGTCAAGACCTGCGCGCAGCTGCGGGAGAAGATCATCCGCGTGGGGGCGAAGCTGCTGGGCTGCGCGCCGGAGGATGTGCTCTTTGAGGGCGACCACGTGCGCCGCGCGGAGGGAGAGGGGAGCGTCACGCTTGCAGAGATTGCCAGCGCGCACATGACCGCCGGCTTTGAGGATCTCTCCGCCTGCGTCTCCCATGGCTCCAAAACGTCGCCGCCGCCGTTCATGGCCGGCTGTGTGGAGATCGATCTCGACCCGATGACGGGCGAGGTCAAGGTGGCGGATTACGTCGGTGTCGTCGACTGCGGTACGGTCATCAACCCGAACCTGGCCCGCATCCAGATCGAGGGCGGCCTCATGCAGGGCATCGGCATGGCGCTGATGGAGAACCCGCAGATGGATGCGCGGGGCCGGACGGTTACCAATTCGCTGATGCAGTACAGGATTCCCTCGCGGATGGATGCGCGGCAGGTTCGCGTGGCGTTTGAGCCGAGCTACGAGCCCAGCGGCCCCTACGGCGCGAAATCCATCGGCGAATGCGTGATCAACACGCCAGCGCCAGCAATTGCGGACGCCGTGTACAATGCCTGCGGCGTGCGGATCCGCGATCTGCCGGTCACGGCGGAAAAGCTGCTGCTGCACCCGGACTTTTGCCCGGCGCAAAGGCGTCCCGGCGAGCGGGAGGCGTGATATGCGGCTGGGCGTGGTGCTGCTGGCGGCAGGGCTGAGCCGGCGCTTCGGGGCGGAGGACAAGCTCCTGGCCGACGTGCAGGGAAAGCCGATGCTTGTGCGCGCGATTCGGACGCTGCACGCGGCTCAGGCCGACGTCTTTCTCGCGATCGTCTCGACGGAAAGGACGGCGGAAATCGCCCGGGAGGAGGGGGCTTTTCCCGTGCGCAACGATGCGCCGCAGGAGGGGCTCTCCCGCTCCATCGCGCTGGGCGTGCGCGCGGCGCGCAGGCGCGGCTGCGACGCCGTGCTGCTGGCCGCGGCCGACCAGCCCCGGCTGACGCAGGACTCGGTCCGGGCGCTTTTGCGCGCGTTCCGGGAGGAAAAAGCGTCGATCGCCTGCCTGGCGGACGAGACGCACAGCGGCAATCCGGCGATCTTCGCGGGCGCATTCTTTGACGAGCTGCTCGCGCTGCAGGGCGACCGGGGCGCAAAGGCCGTGCTGCGCGCCCATGCGGATGCGCTTTGCGTGGTGCGCTGCACGCTGCCCGGCGAGCTTTCAGACGCGGACGACCCGCAGGCGCTGCGGGCGCTGATCCGGAAGCTATAAAAAAGTGAGGGGGGCTTTCCCCTTTTGTCGGCCGTCTGCGGCGGGCCTTCGGGCCCGCCTTTTGTGCATTTTTGCGCCGGAACGCATACCGTTGCTGGTGATTCTTGCATCTTGCAAATCGGCGGGGAAGTGAGTATAATACCGCTGATTTCAAGGGCCCGGCCTCGGGCGGAGGGATATCATGACGAAAGACTTGACACAGGGATCGCCGGTTCGGCTCATCCTCGGCTTCGCGGTGCCGCTGCTGGCGGGGATGCTCTTTCAGCAGCTGTATAACCTGGTGGATACGATGATCGTCGGGCGCTTTCTGGGCGTGACAGCCCTGGCCGGCGTCGGCGCGACAGGCTCCATCAATTTTCTCGTGCTGGGCTTCTGCATGGGCGTCTGCTCCGGCTTCGCGATTCCCGTCGCGCAGCGCTTCGGCGCAAAGGAGGAGAGCCGCATGCGCGAGTTTGTTGCCAACGGCGTCTGGGTCGCCGCGATCTTCGCGACGGTCATCACGGTGCTGACGGTCGCCAACTGCCGGGGAATTCTGACGGCGATGCATACGCCGGCGGACTGCTTCGAGGAGGCCTATCGCTACATTGTCGTGATCTTCGCCGGCATCCCGTTCACGATTCTGTACAACCTGCTCTCCGGCTATCTGCGTTCGCTCGGCGACAGCAAAACGCCGCTGTTCTTCCTGATCCTCTCCTCGGTGCTCAACGTCGGGTTTGACCTGGTGCTGATTCTGGTCTTCCGGCTGGGCGTGCTGGGCGCCTCGCTGGCCACGGTCATCAGCCAGGCGATTTCCGGGCTGCTCTGCCTTGCGTGGATCGGGCTCAAATTCCCGATTCTGCACATCACGCGCGAGGAGTGGCGCCTGCGCTCAAGGCGCGTCAAGGAGCTTTGTGCCTACGGCGTGCCGATGGGCCTGCAGTATTCGATCACGGCCATCGGCAGCGTGATTCTTCAGGTCGCCGTCAACTCGCTGGGTTCGCTGGCGGTCGCGGCGGCGACGGCGGGCGGCAAGGTGCTCGGCTTCCTCGCCTGCCCGTTTGACGCGCTGGGCTCGACGATGGCGACCTACGGCGCGCAGAACGTCGGCGCGAGCCGCTATGACAGGCTGAACCGGGGCCTGCTTGCCTCCTCCGCGATGGGCTTTGTGTATTCCGTGGCGGCGGTTTTGATCGTCTGGGGCTTCGGGCCAGGCCTCACGCGCCTCTTCGTGACCGGGGAGGGCAGCGCCGAGCTGATCGGCCTGGCGCAGCAGTACATGATGATCACGACGCTGGTCAATGTCGTCCGCTTCATGATTCAAGGCATGGGATTCTCCGCGTTCGCGATTCTTGCCGGCGTGATGGAGATGTTTGCGCGCAGCGCGGCGGGTCTGCTGCTTGTCCCCGTTTGGGGTTTCCCCGGTGCGGCGCTGGGCGGCCCGCTGGCCTGGGTGTTTGCGGATGTATTCCTCGTCCCGGCGTATTTCAAGTGCCGCCGGACGCTGATGACCCGCGCGCATCATGTGAATGCCAAAGAGATAAGCGCCTGACCCGCC
>SFFC01000198.1 GCA_004556985.1 Clostridiales bacterium
CGTGGCGATGTGGAAAAACCCGTGGAGCGATCCGCTGGACAAGGGCTACCAGATCATCCAGGCGCTGCTGGCCATCGGCTCCGGCGGGCTGTTCGGCGTGGGGCTGGGGCAGGGCACGCCCGAAAAGATCCCCGAATACCACAACGACTTCATCTTCGCCGTGATCTGCGAGCAGATGGGCCTCGTCTTCGGGCTGCTGCTGCTGGTCGTCTACGTGCTGCTCATCGCGCGGGGCGTGTCTATCATCACGCGCTCGCGCCGGTCGTTTGACCTGCTGCTGGGCTGCGGCGTGCTGGCCATGCTCGCCATCCAGACGCTGATGATCGTCGGCGGCGTGATCAAGATGATCCCGCTGACGGGCGTGACGATGCCGTTTATGAGCTACGGCGGCTCGTCCCTGCTCTCGTGCATGGCGATGGTCGGCATTCTGCACGGCATCTGCGCCCGCGCGCAGGACGACCTGGAGGAGGACATCCTCGGCGCGTGAGCGCCGCGGGAGGGAGGGAACGGCTTATCAAGGTCATCAGACGCCGCATCCGGCTGCTGATGACGGTCGCGGCGGCGCTGTTCGCCGTCACGATCGTCTACTGCTGCTATTCGGTGTATTTCTACGGCGGCCGCTGGGTCGCCAACCCGTACAACCCGCGCATCAGCGACCAGAAGCAGCGCGTTGTCATGGGCTCCGTCACCGACAGGGACGGCACGGTGCTCGCCTACTCCGACGAGACGGGCACGCGCCGCTACAACGCCAGCGAGGACGTGCGCCGCGCCGTCTCGCAGGTGGTCGGCGACAGCGGCGGCAAGGTCGCCACGGGCGTGGACACATTCCACGCGCAGTACCTGCTGGGCTTCAAGGCCGGGCTGCTCGAGCGGCTGGGCGACGCCTTCACCGGCACCGCCCAGCGTGGCGACGATCTGCAGCTGACGGTCTCCGAGCGGCTCTCGCGCTATATCAGCGGGCAGTTCCCGCAGGGCAAGCGCGGCGCGGTCGTGGTGCTCAACTACAAGACCAGCGAGATCCTGGCGATGGTGTCCATGCCGCAGTTTGACCCCACGAACATGGACGAGGCGCTCGAGGACGAGGCCTCCGGCGCGCTCATCAACCGCGCGACGCAGGGGCTCTATCCGCCCGGCTCGACGTTCAAGATCGTGACGCTGGCCTCGGCGCTTGAAAACCTGCCCGACCTCGACGGTTTCGCCTACGACTGCACCGGCTACGCCGCCGTGGGCAGCTACGCCGTGACGGACAAGACCGCGCACGGCACGCAGACGCTCTCGCAGGCGTTTTCCAACTCCTGCAACACGGCGTTCGCGGCGCTGGCCGGGGAGCTGGGGTATTCCCTGCTGGGCGCGACGGCGGAGAAGCTGGGCTTCAACCAGAACTTCATGTTCGGCGACCTGATCGTCTACAATTCGAGCTACCCCATCGACAACCTCAGCGACGAGGATCTGGCGTGGTCGGCGGTCGGGCAGGGGCGCGTGCTCGCCACGCCGCTGCACATGGCGCTCATCGGCGCAGCGGTGGCCAACGGCGGCGTGATGAACGAGCCGCGGCTCGTCGGGCGCATCACCACGCCGCAGGGCGGCGAGAGAAAGCTGCCCAGCCGCGCCGCGGGCTGGCGCGTGATGAGCGAGGCGACGGCGCAGCGCATCGAGAGCGAGCTGGTGCGCGCGGTGAAGAGCGGCACGGGCACGCGCGCCGCGCTGGAGGGCGGCTACACCGTGGCCGGAAAGACCGGCTCCGCGGAGGTCAGCGACGACAAGAGCGTGGAGGCCGACGCCTGGTTCGTCGGCTACATCACCAATGACAGCGCGCCCTACGCGATTTGCGTGGTGGTGGAGAACGGCGGCTCCGGCGGCAGCGTGGCCGCGCCGCTGGCGCGAAGGACGCTGCAGAAGGCGATCAATCTGGGTCTGTAAGTCGGGTCTGAAAGTCGGGTCTGTAAAAGAGGTCTGTAAGAGAGGTCTGTAAGGAAAGTGAGGTCAACACAATGCGCAAATGGTTTCTGACGATGGCGGCGGCTCTCCTGCTGACGGCGGTGTGCGCAGGCGCGCTCGCCTCCGGCGTGACGCTGCGGACGTTTACGCCGTTCGCGGACGCGGACTTTGCCGCGCAGGCGTACATGGACGCGGTGACGGCGTGGGAGGGCGAGACGGGCAACCTCGTGGAGGACTACTCCGGCACGCAGGATGCGATGTGGCAGGATGTGCTGGCGACGATGCTTGAAAGCGG
>SFFC01000070.1 GCA_004556985.1 Clostridiales bacterium
GTGTCCTCCGGCGCTGCTGCTGCGGGCTCGTCTGTACAGACCGGCACCCGGCGGCGCGCCCTGTTGGCCGTTTTGCATTGATTGATGAGAATCCGCATCAGCCATCCGTCAAACGCCGCCTCGCTGCGCAACTGCGGCAGGTGCGCCCAGGCGCAAAGCAGCGCGCTCTGCACGGCATCCTCACATTCGGCGGGCGGCAGCCTGCGCCGTGCGGCGGCCAGCAGCCTTGGCCGCAGGGCTGCGGCGCGCGCTTCAAAGTCTTCCCGTGTCATAACAGACCTCCCGGCATGTGCTTTTATAAGGATAGACGCGCAGAAAACCCCCTCCGTAACGGGAGAGGGCATCATCATCGGACATTTTTTAGAGGAGCGCCTGTTCAGCACGCCGCAGCAGCGGCAGCGGGACGCGGTATTTCGCGTAGCGCCTTCCGCTTCGGTCGCGGTAGGGGCCGCGCGAGGCGGGCACCATGACGGTGGCCGTCTTGCCGACATAGGAGAGGACGCCGCTGAGCGTTCGCCCTTCATAGGAAAAGCAGACGCGGGAACCGACCGAAAGGCCGGCCTCGGCGGCCTCTGCCCGGCGCGTGGGCAGCGCGTGATGCACGTCCGTGTGACCGAACAGCCCGCCGGCCAGCGAGAGGAAGCGGGCGGAATGCCCGGTGCTGCCGTAAAGCGCCGTCTCCAGCGCGTGACAGAGCTCATGCTCAAAGACGACGAGAAAGGCCTCCTGTGGCGTCGCGACCGAGAGGCCGTTGAGCGTAAATGGTCCTTCGTTCAGGCGGAAGAGGAAGTCCGAGGACATGCGGATTTCGGCGCTCTCCAGCCGCTTTGACGCGCTGCGGGCGTAGACAAACTTGCCCGCAGCGCTGATCAGTCGGGAGGAGAGCGTCACGCGCAGCGATCCGAAGGACGCCCGCAGAAAGCCGCTGAGGAAGCGCTCGTCGTACTGACGCAACATTGCCTCCAGCGTCGCGGCGCGGATGCCGCGCACGGGAATGCTGCAAAAGCCCTCGTCCAGCGAAAGCAGGCCGGCGAGAATCGCGGCCCGGCGGCGACGGATGTCCTGCGGCGCAAGCGGGAAGGGGAAGGGCATCAGCGGATTCATGCGAGCGCGAACTCCACGCGCACGGCGCGGCCGACGAGCTTGATCTCGCTGATGTTCAGCGCCTGCGCGTCGAGCTCGCGGTCGCCGCTCTGTAGCAGGATGTTCGAGTTGCCCAGCAGCTTGATGCGGCGCAGGCAGCGGTGTGCGCCGTATTCCACGAGCATGATCGCGCCGTCGATGGGCAGCGCCTGCGGGACGATCAGCACGAGATCGCCCTTCTCGATGCGCATCGCGCGCATGGAATCATCCGGAGCCTGGAAGTAGACGACGCGGTCGGGCTTGGCGCCCTCGATCTTGCCGTCTTGAATCGGCACCATGCGGCGGCCGACCTGGATCCAGCCGGCGTTCATGATCGGCACGGGCCTCAGCACGCTGCTCAGCGCGTCCAGCCAGATACCGCTCTGCTCCTCGGGCTTAACGGCCTTGGCGGGCTCTGGCTTGGGTTCGGGCTTTGGAGCGGGCTTGGGCGCCGGCGCGAGCGTGCCCAGGTCGACCGTCGCAGCGATTTCGTCGAGAGAGAAATCGGCCTCGCTGCGCTGGCTCGTGCCCAGCGTGCGGAGAATGCGGCGGGCCTGGTCGTCCTGAATGATGCGGCGGCCCTCCTCGACGTCCTTGAGGTAGCCTTCGGAAATACCGCACTTCTTGGCGACCTGCTTGCGGGTCAGCTTCTGGCGCGTGCGCTCCAGCAGAATCAAATCTCCCAAACGGCTCATGGAAAAGTCCTCCTGTGCAAGATCATTATTGTGTATTGGGGATGAAAACGGGCGTCAGGATTTCCTGTCGTCCGGGGCATGTGTGGAGTACGAGGCGAAATCCTCAACGGTCAGATGGCGCGCGGCCAGGCGCTTGCCGGCGATCTCCCCGAGCAGCGTGTAGACGATTGAGGTGATCGGCACGGCGGTGATCATACCGATGACGCCGAAGAGACCGCCGCCGACCGTCACGGCCAGCAGCACCCACATCGACGGCAGGTTGATCGACGTGGAGACGACGCGCGGATAGATCAGGTTGGTCTCGATCTGCTGGAGAACGAGGATGAAGACGACAAACCAGACTGCCTGAATCGGGTTGTTGAACAGCACGAGGAACGCGCCGATGACGCAGGAGATAATCGCGCCGTAGATCGGAATCAGCGCGCAGAAGACCATGATCGTGGAGATCACCAGCGCGTAGGGAAAGCGGAAGATGACCATGCCGATAAAGCAGAGGACACCGAGGATGACTGCCTCCGTACACTGGATGGTGACGTAGGAGAAGAAGGTCTTGTGCGTCATGCTTGCCACGCGCAGCGTCTCGTCGCAGAAGTCCTTGGGCAGGAAGGCGTAAAGAAGCTTTTTGCACTGGCGAGAGAGGGAGTCCCGTTGCAGCAGGACATAAATCGCGAAGACGAAGGAGATGATGACGTCAGTCGCGCTGCCAAAGAGCGAGGAGACGTTGCTCACGACCGTGCTGGCGATGATGCCGGCGTATTTCTGCACGAAGGAAATGAAGGTCGAGGCGAGCTGATTGACGTCGGGCAGGTAGGGATCCACGATGGCCGCAACCTCCGGGTATTGGGTCAGCCATTCGCGCAGCTGGGCGATCCAGGACTGCGCGATGGGCACGAAATGCATGACGGAGGACGCCAGGGAGGAGACCGTGTCGATCAGCTGGGGGAGCACGATGACGCCGAAGAGCACGAAGAGCAGCACGACCAGCAGCAGCGCGAGCACGAGCGTGACGGGCCGGCGCCTTTTATCCGAAAGCAGAGGCTGCCCCTTTTTGGTCTTTCTATTCAGCAGGCGGTCAAACAGGCGCATGGGCACGCTGAGCAGAAAGGCGAAGCACGCGCCGATGATGAACGGCGAGAGCGCGGAGACGATGTTTCCTAGCCAGGTTCCGATCGACGCAAAATGCCGGACGACCAGGGTCAGAAGCACGGTAAACGCCGCGAGCTGGACGAGGAAGCGTTTTGTATCCTTGGAAAGCTGCATGGGGTACCTCCGTCGATCTGATCGGGTAAATCATTTGGATTCTCTTATTATACTCCGTCCTGCTCCAAAAGGAAACAGGCTCGGGGACGAACATTTTGAAAGTCAGCAGTTTCCAATCGCGGCGAAGCGCTTGAAAAGCGGAAAAAAATGCGATATAGTGGACAAAACGGCGGCAGAATGCGCTGCCGTGCGGGGAGGAACGATATGAGAGAGATTGACGTGGTCCGGGTGGAGGAGACCGTCTATGCGCTGTTTCTGAGCGCATGCTGCGAGATCGGAGAGGATGTGCTCCGCCTGCTGCAGGCCCGATACGAGGACGAGGAATCTCCCTTTGGCAGGGAGGTTCTGCGCCAGTTGATTGAAAACGACCGTCTGGCTGCGCAGCGGCACATGCCGATCTGCCAGGACACGGGCATGGCGGTCATCTTCATGGACGTGGGGCAGGATGTGCATTTTACCGGCGGCGATGTGAACGCGGCGATTGAGCAGGGCGTCCGGCGCGCTTACCGGGACGGCTGCTTCCGCGCGAGCGTCCTGACGCCGCTCACCCGCGAAAACACGAAGGACAACACGCCGGCCATCGTCCACATGCGCCTGGTGCCGGGCGAGCAGGTGACGCTGACCGCGGCGCCCAAGGGCTTTGGCTCCGAGAACATGTCCAGGCTGTGGATGCTTACCCCGGCGCAGGGGATTGAGGGCGTCAAGGACTGCATCGTCGAGACCGTGCGCCTGGCGGGCGGCAATCCCTGCCCGCCGGTGGTTGTGGGCGTGGGCATCGGCGGCACGGCGGAGCGGGCCATGCTCATGGCCAAGCATAGCCTGACGCGCGAGTGCGGCGAGCCCTCTGCGGACCCGATGCTCGCGCAGATGGAGGCCGAGCTGCTTTCCCGCATCAACGGCCTGGGCATTGGCCCGCAGGGGCTGGGCGGACGGACGACCGCGCTCGCCGTGCATATCGAGCAGATGCCCACGCATATCGCCGGGCTGCCGGTGGCGGTCAACATGCAGTGCCACGCAGCGAGGCACAAGACGGCGACAATCTGAGGAGGAAGAGGAACATGGCGAAGCTCATTCATGCGCCGCTGATTTCCGAAGAGGTTGCGCAGCTGCGCGCGGGGGACAGCGTCCTGCTCTCGGGCACAATCTATACCGGACGCGACGCCGCGCACAAGCGACTCTGCGCGCTGGTCGCGCAGGGGAAGCCGCTTCCTTTTAATGTGGCCAATCAGGTGATTTACTACGCGGGCCCGTGTCCCGCCAAGCCGGGGGACGCGATCGGCTCCTGCGGGCCGACGACGAGCTACCGCATGGATGCCTACGCGCCGGTGCTGTGCGATCTCGGGCTGAGCGGCATGATCGGCAAGGGACAGCGGAGCGAGGCGGTCGTGCAGGCCATCCGCCGCTGCGGCGGCGTCTACTTTGCGGCGACGGGCGGCGCGGGCGCGCTGATCGCGACCTGCGTCAGGGCGGCAAAGGTCATTGCCTTTGACGACCTGGGGACGGAGGCCATCCGCGAGCTGCAGGTGGAGAATCTGCCGCTGATCGTCGCAATCGACGCGAAGGGCGGCAACCTCTACGAGGAGGGCCCGGCGCGCTACCGGCGGGAAGCGGCAGACACGCGCCCCTGATGGAAGTTTTTACATGCATTTTGCATGAAAATCACGGATCAAAATTGAAATTTTGCAGGATTTGTGTGCTAAATCGCGAATACTATGAATGATACGATGACGCAAGGGCGGAGGGAGCGTGCTTTGGGCGGGATTCAGGAGGTCGTGATACACGACTGGGACGAACTTCAGGAGGCCGTCTTTGACGACGTCTGGGACGAAAAGATCATGCGTTACCGCGACAACCGCATCTATCGCGGAACGTCCGATCAGCAGTGGAACCTCGTTCCCTCGCTCAACCGCGTTTGTGCGCATGACCTGTCGCTTGAATCGCAGGTCTTCCGAAGCTTTCGCAAATACGGCTATGCCGAGCTGGCCGGATATTCCGGCTTCTGGCAGCTGCTCCCCGTCGCGCAGCACCATGGTTTGCCCACGCGGCTGCTCGACTGGACCTACTCGCCGCTGGTCGCGGCGCATTTTGCGACGGAGGATACGTCCTGCTACGACCGGGACGGCGTCATCTGGTGCCTGGATGTGACGGATTTCAAGCGGTTTCTGCCGCCGCCTCTCGCGCAGAAGCTGCGCGACAAGGACTGCAACATCTTCACCATCGGCATGCTGGAAAAGCTCATCCCGGACTTTGAAAGCATGCAGAGGATGGCGCCCGAGCCCTACGTGCTCTTCTTTGAGCCGTCGTCGATGATCGACCGGATCGTCAACCAGTATGCGCTCTTCTCGGTGGTCTCCGATCCGGCTGTGCTGCTGACGCAGATCATCGAGCAGAGGGACATCCCCTGCCGCAAGCTGATCATCCCCAGGGAGATCAAGCTCGAAATCCGCGACAAGCTCGACTACATCAACATCTCCGAGCGCATGATCTATCCGGGCCTTGACGGCGTCTGCCGCTGGATCACACGGCGATACGCCGCGCTGGGGCCGAAGTACAACGGAAGCAGAAAGCCCCCAGAAAACAGGGAATAGGCGCACGACGCGCTTAATCCATAAACCTGAACTTCAACAGGAGGAACCCAAGATGAAAAAGATCGTAGCTCTTGCTGCGGCGGCTGTCATGCTGTTTGCGCTGTGCGCAAGCGCCTCCGCTGCAACCCAGGTGACCATCTGGCACACCTTCACCGACGCGCAGCAGGCTGCGCTGGAGAAGTTTGCCGCCGACTTCAACGCGACCCAGGATGAATACGAGGTCGTCGTCGAGTCCCAGGCCTACTCCGGCTTCCTTGACAACGTCTACAACGCCGTGGCCAACGGCGTCGGCCCGAACATCATCATCAACTACGCCTCCACTGCGGCGGAGTATGTGAAGGACGGCCTTGTTGTCGACCTGAGCCAGTACGTCTTTGACGATGAGATCGGCATGGCGGACGTCTACAACTCCCTGCCGGACGCCATCAAGGATGAGACGGTCGGCTTCGCGGATGGCGGCATGTACGCGCTTCCGGCTGTGACCACCGGCCCGATCCTCTTCTACAACAAGACCCTCTACGATGAGCTGGGCCTGACCCCGGCGACCACCTGGGAAGAGGTGGCCGAGCAGGCGAAGACCATCTACGAGGCGAAGGGCATCGCTGGCTTCGCGGCAGACTCCCTGACCGACATGATGCAGTCTCTGATGATGCAGTCCGGTCTGGGCTACATCGACACGGCGAACAAGTGCGTGCTGTTTGACAATGAGAAGGCTGCCGAGTGGCTCAAGTGGTTCGGCGATAACTGCCAGGCCGGATACTTCCAGCTGGCTCCGCAGCAGGACTATTTCTCCACCGACTTCAACGCGGGCGTCGTGGCGAGCTATCTGGGCTCCTGCGCGGGCGATCCGTATATCGTGCCGGACGGCTTTGAGTATGCCGTTGCGCCGATGGTCAACGCGATTGACAATGCCTGGTTCCCGAGCTGGAACCGCGGCCCGATCGTCTTCAACAAGGGCGAGGAAGCCAACAAGGGCGCGTATCTGTTCGTGAAGTATTTCCTCACGCCGGAAATCAACGCGCAGTGGGCGCAGGCGATGAACGCGCTGTCCCCGTACGGCACCACCCAGGAGAGCGAGGCGTATGCCGAGTTTGCGGCGAACATGCCGGCCTCCCTGGCGGCGGTTCAGGCGAACCTTTCCGTCGCTGGCGCGCTGCCGAGCGTGACCGGCGCGACGGCCGTCCGCAACGCGCTTAAGGAAGCGGCGACGATGTGCGCCGGCGGCATGGATCCGGCGGACGCGCTGGCTGCCTGCGTGGCGACTTCCAACGAGGCCCTTTCCGAGTAATACTGGTTCAGCACCGGCTTGAAGGGGCTGGCGGGCTTTCATCCGCCAGCCTCTCTTTTTTAAAAGCCGCATCAGCACCGGCCTTTGCCGGGAGGTAAACAATGGAAAAGCAAAAGCTCTTTGTCTTCATGATTGACGCGCTGTGTGAGACAGATGTTCACTATATGCGCACGCTGCCCAACTTCGGCTGGATGCTGCGCGGCGGCGCGCTCGTACGCGAGGTCTATCCGGTCTATCCGTCCTTCACCTATCCCTGCCATACGTCGATCATGACCGGCTGCTACCCTGACAAGCATGGCATCCCGCACAACGAGATGGTGAAGGTCGGGGTTTATCCGGTGCCGTGGTACACGCATCGCGCACTGGTCAAAAAGAAATTCCTCGCGGAATACGCGAAGGAGCAGGGATACAGCACCTGCCTGGTCAACTGGCCCGTGTCGGCGGGGGCGGATGTGGATATCAACCTTCCCATGTGCATGCCGATGCACTACAAAGGAGACAACCCGCGCCAGTTCTTTGAAGGCGTCTCCTCCGACGACGCGCTCGATCGCTATTTCTGGAAGTACGGCTATCTGCTCAGCGGCTACAACGGCCTGCTCAACGGCTCGCTTGACGCCTTCACGGAGGCTGTCGCCCCGGATATCATCCGCGACTATGGTCAGCCGGACGTGATGTTCGTCAAGATGTGCGATCTGGATACGGTGCGCCACAAGCTGGGCGTGGAGAGCGGGACGGCGCGCGAGCAGCTCGCCAAGCACGACGCGCAGCTGGGCGTGCTGATGGAAAGCATCCGCCGGTTTGGCGACTTTGAGCGGACGAATTTCATCGTCATGGGCGATCACGGCCAGACGGATGTACCGCGCTCGCTCAACTTCAACCGCGTGCTGCAGGAAAAGGGGCTGCAGACCGTCGACGAGGCAGGGAAGCTCATCTCGTTTGACGCCTTCTGCCATTCGACCGGCGGCAGCGGCTGGATCGAGCTGCGGGATCCGCAGGACGAGGCGCTGCGCAGCCGCGTTTACGACGTCCTGCTTAAGGCAAAGGAGAGCGGGCTGTACGGCCTCGGGTACGTCTTCACGAAGGAAGAGGCGAAGGAGCGCTTCCACCTGACCGGGCCGTTTGACTTCATCATCGAGGGCGAATCGCCCATGTCCTTTGCCTACAGCCTGACGGCGCCGCTGTTTACCCAAACGGAACCGGGCGATTACAAGACGGCGCCGGGCTCCCATGGCGGGCTGCCCTGGCTCGATCACAGGACGACCTTCTTCGCCTGCGGCCCTGCGTTTGAGCCGGGCGCGGTGGTCGAAAAGGCCAGCCTGGTCGACGAGGCGCCGACGATGGCGCGCATCCTCGGCTTTGATATGGAAGAAATCGACGGGCATTGCCTTGACGCGCTGCTCGCCGCGCCCTTCAGGCGCTGAGCCCTGTCCCGCACAAGAATTGGGTAAGCCGTTTTTTCTGTTCCCACACGCAAGCACTCATGCACGACTCAAAAGTAAGGGAGATATGACCTATGCGCGTAGTACTCGATCATATCACAAAGCGTTTTTCGGATGTGACGGCGGTCAGCGATTTCAGCGCGACGCTGGAGGATGGCGAGCTGATTTCGCTGCTGGGCCCGTCGGGCTGCGGCAAGAGCACGCTGCTGAACATGCTCTCCGGCATTCTGCCGGTCAGCGGCGGCAAGATCTATTTTGACGATCAGGATGTCACGGCGATGGCGCCGGAAAAGCGCGGCATCGGCCTCGTGTTCCAGAATTATGCGCTCTATCCGCACATGACGGTCATGGGCAACATCTGCTTCCCGCTGGAGACGCAGCGCGTGCCCAAGGCGGAGCGCGTGGAGCGTGCCAACGAGATCGCCAAGCTCGTTCATGTCGACATGCTGATGAACCGCAAGCCTGCGGAGCTCTCCGGCGGACAGCAGCAGCGTGTCGCCATTGCCCGCGCGCTGGTCAAGAACCCGCGCCTGCTGCTGCTCGATGAGCCGCTTTCCAACCTGGATGCGCGCCTACGCCTGGAGATGCGCGAGGAAATCCGCCGCATTCAGCAGAGAACCGGCGTGACGACGATCTTTGTTACGCACGACCAGGAGGAGGCGATGTCCATCTCCGACCGCATCGTGCTGATGAAGGCCGGCGTCCTGCAGCAGAACGACCTGCCCCAGCGCCTGTACAACGAGCCGGCGAATCAGTTTGTCGCGGACTTCCTGGGCACGCCGCCGATCAACAACCTCTCGGGTCATGTCGAGGATGGCGTCTTTGTGACCGCAGACGGCACGGCGCGCTGCGCGCTCCCGCTGATGAGCGGCATCGAAAACGGCCGCAAGGTCAATCTCTCCGTGCGCTCGGAGAGCTTCGTGCTCGATCGAAGCGGCCCGATGGCCTGCGAGGTCACGCGCGTATACCAGATGGGCAAGGAGGAGATGGCGTATCTGCGCTTCGGCGAGTGCGATTTCAGGGCCTATATTGACTCCGACGAGGGACTCAAAAAGGGCGACAGCGTCCGCTTGAGCCTCAAGAAGCGCGGCGTCTTCGTCTTTGACCTGGAAACGGGGGAGAGAATCCGATGAAAAAGAGAAAGCAGAGCGCCGATCAGGAGCTTCTGGACCGCAGCTTCAAGGCACGCATCGAGCCCTATCTCTACCTGCTTCCGTTCTTTCTGGGCATCGTGGTCTTTACGCTCTATCCCGTCGTCAACGTCGTGCTGATCTCCTTCAAGGAGGGCTACAGCTACCTGACCCGCGGCTTTGACGCTTGGAGCCTGGCGAACTATCAGAAGGTGCTCTCCGACCCGAAGTTTGCGCAGGCGATCTCCAACACGATCAAGTATGTGCTGCTGGTCGTGCCGATTTCCACCTGCATCTCCGTCGTCGTCGCCTATCTGCTCAGCCAGAAGCTGCGCTTCTCCGCGCTGTTTCAGACGGCGTACTTCCTGCCGATGGTCACCTCGATCACCGCGGTCGGCCTCGCCTGGAAGCTGATGTACAACAAGAACTTCGGCATCATCAACTACATCCTCTCGTTTTTCGGTGTCGACAAGATTCCTTGGCTGGAAAACGCTGCATGGAGCATCCCGTCGCTGGTGATTTTCGGCATATGGAACATTCTGCCCTTTACGATCATTCTGCTGCTTTCCGGCCTGCAGAACATCGACCCGCAGTATTACACAGCGGCGCGCGTGGACGGCTCCGGCAGCCTGCGCATCTTCTTTCGCATCACGGTGCCGCTGCTCGCGCCGACCATCTTCCTCGTCTGCATTATCAACACGATCTCCTGCTTCAAGGTATTCTCTGAGCTCTATCCGCTCTTTAACGGCAATCCAGGCCCCTTCTACAACCTCTACACCGTCGTCTACTACATCCGCTATGCAATGATCGAAAACCGGAAGTATGGCGTGGCTGCGGCCGCGGCGATCATCCTCTTCGGCTTCATCTTCGTGTTCACGATGGTGCAGCGCGTTGTGCAGAGCTGGGTCAATGCAAGGAAGGGGTGACACGCGATGAAGAGAAGGATTTCCCGGTTTTTCGTCTATTTCTTTCTGACCATCGGCGCGGTCATCATGCTCTTCCCGTTCTTCTGGATGTTCTCCTCGGCGTTCAAGACGACGCAGGAGATCAACCGGTTTCCGCCGCAGTGGCTGCCCAGCCGGATCAGCCTGGATAACTTCCGCCGTGCCTTTGAGATGGCGCCGTTCGCCAGGTATTTCGTCAACTCGATCGTGGTTATGGTCTGCTCGGTCGGCCTGACGACGCTGACGACGATCCTAGCGGCGTTCGCGTTCTCGAGGCTCCGCTTCCCGGGGCGCAGCCTGATCTTCGGCATGCTGCTCTCCCTGATGATGATTCCCTTTGAGATGCTGATCATCACCAACTATTCGACCATCGTTGATCTCGGGCTGTGGGACTCGATCCCCGCGCTGATTCTGCCGTTTACCAGCTCGATCTTCTACACCTACATCCTCAAGAACTTCTTCGATTCCGTCTCCGACAGCCTCTACTGGTCGGCGAGGATCGACGGCTCGAGCAACTGGCGCTATCTCTGGAAGGTCATGGTGCCGATGGCGCGGCCCTCGCTGATGACGATCATCCTGCTCAACGCGCTGGCGAGCTGGAACTCGTTCATGTGGCCGATGTACGTCATCTCCAGCGATAAAAACCGCACGCTGCCGTGGGGCCTGCAGGTCTTCACGACCGAGGCGGGCTCCTATCCGGAACTGCTGATGGCGGCGTCGACGGTCGTCGTCCTGCCGGTCATCATCCTGTTCCTCTTTGCGCGCAAGTATATCGTGCGCGGCGTCGCCAGGGGCGGCATCAAGGGATAAGGCAAACCGCATCAAAACAAACGCCGGAAGCAGGGGAAAGGGTCTCCTGCATCCGGCGTTTGTTTCTAAACCGGCATGATGCCGGCTGCAAGACCTCCGAAATGATGTAAATCCCATTGCTTTGCGACCGAGTCCGGGTTTTGCAGAAGGACATAAAGAGTAAAAAAATACGACAGCCTTGAACCCGAGGGGCATCAAGGCTGTCGTGATGACATCTGGCATTGGACCCAATGATTGATACAATGAACTCTCCGCCAGCAGAGGGTGCATTCAAGTCGTAATCCAGCAACCATTGACTACATCTCTCCAAGAAGAAACACGGTAGGAACACCTCGTATTATTCCTCAGACGTGCCTTCTTTTGTACCATTATTTCAACTGCGCCTTCAGTTCCTGAAAGCTCTCCAGTGCGCTCTGGAGATTTTCGATGATGTCGTCAGCCAGCACGTCGGGCGAGGGCAGGTTGTCCAGATCGGCAAGGGACTTGTCCTTGATCCAGAAGATATCGAGGCTGGTCTTGTCCCGCGCAAGGATGTCGGCAATATCGAATTTGCGC
>SFFC01000199.1 GCA_004556985.1 Clostridiales bacterium
GGCCCCCGTCGCGCCCTGATCGGCCCCGGCGCGCAGCATGGCGGAGGTCGCCAGCGCGTTGGCGCCCAGCGCGAGCACGCGGTGCGGCGCGCCGATCCCGGCCTTGCGCATGGCCTCGATGAGCAGCGCGCCGACGCGGCCGCCCTGTCCGTCGATGACGGCGATGGTCATGGCTGAATCACCTCGTATTCATTGTCGCCGCGCGCGTCGGGCGTGACGCGCAGCAGCATGTCGCAGCGATGCGATACATCGGTGGCGGCGAAGTAGGCGTTTTCCAGCGGAATCCACCGGGTGAGGAAGCGGGAAAGCATCTCCTCGCCGTTGCGGCGGAGGATGCGCTCCCGCTGGGTCTTAGCGTCCGTCTCCAGCAGGATGCGCAGCGTGTAGCGCGGCGCGAGCGCCGGGTGCAGGCTGTAGGAGCCCTCCACGACGGTGACGGCGCGCGGGGTGCGCGTCTCTCCCTCAAGGAGCGTCTGTGTGCGGCAGTCGTAGCGCTGGGCGACATACGGAATGCCCTCGCACAGCGGGGCGAGCGCCTGGGAAAGAAAGCGCTCATGCTCGACGTTGCCGCCGGGCTCAGCAAGGCGCTGCGCTGTGCGCTGATGCGGCCTGAGGAAGTAGTCGTCCATGTGCAGCGTGTCCGCGTCGTAGAGCGCGGCGAGCAGCGCGGCGAGCGTCGTCTTGCCGCTGGCGCACGGGCCGTCGATGGCGATGACCACGCGCGGCTGCGCCCGCGTGAGCGCGTCGATGCGGACGAGCAGCGGCAGCAGCTGCGCATAGCCCGCGCGCACAAGCCGGTAGGCCGGCGCATAGGCCGCGCGGAATGCGGGCGAGTGGTGCAGCGGCGGGCAGCCCTGCGCAAGATACGCGCAGGCGGCCTGCGAGACGGCCTCCCGCGGGAACGGGAGCGGCAGCGACGGGACGGAGCGCACGGCCTGCGCAAGCCGCTCGCGGCGCTGCGGGGTCTCCGGCTCTGCGGAGGCGAGGAACAGGCGCAGCAGCGTGCGCGGCGCAAGCCCATCCCGCAGCGCGGGCGCGAGGTGGACGCGGGCATAATCGCCCAGCGGCTCGACGGCCTGCGCGCCTGCGGGCGCAGGGGCGAGCGCGGAGAGCTCGCCCTCGAGGATTCGCGCGGCCTGTGCTTCGTCCGGGGCGAAGTGGCCGCAGCCCATCACGCTCTGGTAGAGCGCCTTGAGCAGATCGTCCATGCCGCACGCGGGATAGCGCGAGAGCTGGGATGAAAAAAGGGAGGCAAGCTCCATCAAAGCCCCTCCCTTCGGATGCTGAAGCCGTGCCGTGTCTGCGCGCGGCAGGCGTTCACCCTGCGCGCAGCAGAACCACTATACGGCATTTTGCGCCCCTTGTCAAGCCTGCGGCGCGGGCTCGATCTCGCGGCCCTGCATGTAGGCGTCCATCGCCTCGGCGACCTGCTTGCTGCGGGCGACGGCCTCCACCACCGTGCGCGCGCCCGCGACCACGTCGCCGCTGGCGAACACGCCCGGCCGGGTCGTGCGGCCGTACTCGTCGGCCACGAGCAGGCCGCGCGCGTTGGCCTCGAGCCCCTGCGTCGTGGAGACGAGCCGGTTGCGCGGGCCCTGGCTGATGGAGATGATCGTGCTGTCGGCCTCGTAGAGCTTTTTGGAATCGGGCACCACGTCGAAGCTGCCATCCTCGTGCTCGATCACGTCCTCGAAGATCACGCCCTCGTCGACGATCTCCACGGGCTGCTTGTTGTAGAGGAATTCCACGCCCTCGAGCGTCGCGTAGTCAAACTCGTGCTTGGAGGCGGCGACCTTGGCTGTGCGCGAGAAGCACAGCACGCGGCGCACGCCCTTGCGGATGGCGGTGCGGCACACGTCCATCGCGGCGTTGCCCGCGCCGATGACGATGAGCGACTCGCCCAGGCGGTAGCTGTCCGGGTTGTTGAGGTAGTTGATGGCGAAGTGGACGTTACCCAGCGTCTCGCCCTTGATGTGCAGCGCGTTGGGCTGCCACACGCCCGTGCCCACGAAGATGGCCTTGTAGCCGTCGCGGAACAGATCCTCGATGCCGATGGCCGTGCCGATGGTCGTGTTCGGGCGCACCTTGATGTCCTTGAGCACGAGGTGGTGGTACTCAAAGTCGTCGAGCACGGACTTGGGCAGCCGGAAGTCCGGAATGCCGTAGCGCAGCACGCCGCCGATCTTGTCCTTGCCCTCGAAGATCGTGACCTGATAGCCCTTGCG
>SFFC01000200.1 GCA_004556985.1 Clostridiales bacterium
GCATACGGCGCACCTGCCGCAGCGCCCGGCTGACATCGGCGGGCGTCTGCGGGGTGAAGGTGATGAGATTGTCCCCGACCGTGAGCGGAATATCCATATCAAACGCGGGAATGAGGATCTCCCAGTTGCAGCCGATGAGCTTGTCCTCCTGCGCGTGGAGCGTCCAGCGGACGGGCACGCCCGCCTGCACGGTGAAGGAGGGGTAGCCGGTCCATTCCAGCTCGGTGGTCACCGTCTGGAAGGAGCCGTCCGGGGAGAGCTCCGCGACCGCGTCCGTCTTAATCTCCACGGCGGCGGGCGCGGTTCCCGCCAGCGCAAGGCCGCTTGAGAGCATGTTGAAGCCCATCAGCAGGATGAGCGCGGCGGAGAAGATGTGCATGGGCCTGCGGAATCGCTGGTTCAGCCTGCCGCCCAGCAGGCCGAAGCCCAGCATCAGCGGCACGGTGCCCAGCGAGAAGGCCGCCATGGACAGCCCGCCCATGACGGGGCTGCCCGTGGAGAGCGCGTAGAGCTGCATCGACTGCAGTGGGCCGCAGGGCATCAGCCCGTTGGCCAGGCCGATGAGCAGCGAGGAGCTGCCGCGCTTCCCGGAGAGCAGGCGCGTGCGCCAGGAATCCGGCAGGCGGATGCTGAAGCGCTGGAGGATGGAGAACGCGCCCGACAGGTTCAGCGCCATGACGATCATGAACACGGCGGCGACGAGCTGGATGGCGGCCTTGACGGCGCTGCTCAGGCTGAACACGGAGCCCAGCGCACCGGCGGCGCAGCCCACCAGCGTGTAGGAGATCACGCGGCCCAGGTTGTACAGCAGGCAGCCGCGCGTGACGCTCCGCCGGTTTTTTGCGGAGAGGCTGCTCTCGGTGAGGGCGATGCCGCCGCACATGGCGATGCAGTGCACGCTGGTCATCAGCCCGACGAGGAATACCGCGGTAAGGCTCATCCCGGCCTTGACGGTCGGGAAGCTGTTCAGCCACCGGGCGGCGGGGGTATGCGTCGCCAGCAGGTAGAGCGCGGCGCACAGGAGGAGCGAGACGATCAGCCTTGCCGCCTCCCGGAGCGCTCCGGCCTTCTCGCTCAGGTCGTAGCCCTCCGCCTGAAGGCGGGCGCGGATGGTCTCAAGCGGCAGCGCGTCCGCATCCCAGAATGCGGTCAGCGTGCTGCGCGCATAGTCGGCCCTCGGCTCCCTGAGCCCCTCAATTCCCGAGACGGCGCGCACCACGGCGGATTCGCAGTGTACGCAGTGCATTCCGCTGACGTGCCATGTGGTTTTCTGAAAGCTCATAGGCCCTTCTTCCAGTTGGTGAACGCCTTGGTCATGGAGGAAACCGCTTCGGACGAAATCAGAATCTGGTCGCCCGCGACGGTGTAGTCCTCGATAGACCACGGATAGCAGCCCAGGCCGGCGCCGCCCACGCTGTCCGGGGTGAAGGCGTTGCCGCAGTTCTGGCAGACGAGGTAGCCCTTGTACAGGTCAAAGTAGGCGTAGGGCGAGCCGGCGCAGACGCGGCAGGTGTTCCACGCGAGGCGGGGCGCGCCGGTCTCGTCGATGCGCGCCAGCAGCTGCATGGGCGTGTCGCAGGACTGAATATCGATGAAGGAAACCTCCCCGCTGAGCCCGGAAAGGCTGACGCTCACGCCGTCCTGCGCGGCGGAGGAAGCGGCGCTGTCCGCAGCGGAGACGGCGACCGGATATTCGTCCGCGCAGCAGGCGCTGAGCAGCACGAGCGAGGCGGACAGGAAGAGCAGAGGAATCAATTTGCGCAAGGGAGAGGCCTCCTTTATGTTTTTGCGTCCATTTTAGCATCGATTATCTATCAAGTCAATGGACGAAATGTGGAATATGGAGCGCGCTGTTTGCGTCATTTGGCGGCGGTCTGCGCAGCCGCGCGGCAATTCGGGCAAAGTGCCGCATAATCATCCGCGCATCCGGCCAAAGTAAGGCGCGCAAGGAGGTTGATCCCAGTGAAGAAAGGATTCCTGTTGGTTTTGGCGCTCATGCTGGCGCTGCTGCCCTCGGCGGGCGGCGCGGAGGGACTGCCAGGCCTGCTGACGGCCGTGCGCGAGGGCATCGGCGAGGGGCTGGCCGCGGGCGCGGCGCAGGCGCAGCGGGCGATGGAGAGCGACCTGACGCTGGACATGAGCATCGGCGGCGAGGGCTTCGGCGCGCGCATCGAGGAGGGGCAGCAGCTCACGCTGACCCTGACGGCGGGCAACCCGCG
>SFFC01000071.1 GCA_004556985.1 Clostridiales bacterium
GGTCACGGTCTGCTGCGTCACCGGCGAGGGGCTCGACCGGCTCAAGCGGCAGCTCGTGGCCTTCGCCCCGGTGGAGGACGGCGAATCCTCTGCGCTGACCCAGGCGCGCCATGCGCAGGCCGCGCTGCGCGCGTGTGCTTCGCTTGGCGACGCGGCCGCCGCGCTTGCGGACGGCATGCCGCTGGACATCGCGGCGGTCGACCTCTCCGCCGCGCTCGACGCGCTCGGGGAGATCACCGGCGAGACGCTGCGCGAGGGCGTGCTCGACGAAATCTTCTCGCGCTTCTGCGTGGGGAAATGATTTTCCCTTACAGAGTCAGAATCCAGGCGCGAAGCGAAGAAGGGGTTTGGGGATGAAATCCCCAAGCAGGTTTGGGCGGCAGCCCAACGTATCCATAGAATTCAAAAAGACTGTAGTCTCAGAGCAGGCCGCAACGCGGCCTACGATGGAGACGGGTTCCTTCCGCAGAACTTTGTCCCATTTTCAAAGCGTTAACCCGTCTCCAAATGTGAACGCGCATCCGCATGGGGAAATTCCCGCGGATGCGCGTGTTCACATTTGGGCGCGCCAAAACGCCGCCGTGCCGACGCCGCCCGGCCAGGGAAAGCCCGCGTCCGTCTCCATCCAGCTCGCACGGGAGACGTCCTGCTCGCCCTTCGCCGCGGCGATGCGCCTTGCCTGCGTGACGAACTGCACGAGCAGATCCTTCTGCCGCTCCATCTGCAGGCAGATGATGTGTGCCATGACCGGGCAGAAATCCGCCATGCCGCTTTCCCGAAAGAGCGGCCGCACTGCGCGCGGGTCGTACTGCGCCAGGAACGGCCGCAGCGCAACGCCGCCTTTTTCGATGTCGAGGATCGTGTAGGAGGCCGTCCCTGGCACGCCGTCGTCCATGCATCCCGCGGCGCCGATGCTGTCGACCGTCATGCCGCCGACGCGCAGATGGGTTGGGTTATGCCCGTGGCCGCAGAGGATGTGCGTGCCCTGCGGAAAGTCCATCCCCGCCAGGGCTGGGATCGCCTCCTCCGGCTTGTAAACCGGGAAGCGGTCGTCCTCCGGGAGCGCATGGGTGAAAATCAGGCTGCCCAGACGCATTTCGCGCGGGAAGCTGATCTCCTCCTCCGAAAGGCGCGCGGCGTTGAAGCGGAGGCTGTCGAAGTTCGCGCCGTCATAGCCAGGCTCGCCGTGCAGGACGGAGAGGATGTAGCGCTCGTGGTTGCCATGCAGGCAGGTCACGCCGCGCTCCCTCAGCAGCGCGAGCACCTCGCGCGGGCTGGGGCCGAGGTTGACCTGATCCCCGAGGGAAACGATGCTATCCGGCGCGTGCTTGCGATCGATGTCGGCGAGCGCCGCGATGAGCGCGGGCAGGTTGCTGTGGATATCCGCGAGCAGAGCGATGCGCATGAGAGGCCTCCTGCTGTCGTAAATTGAAAAGCGCTGTACAGTATGGTATAATTCTCTTTGACAGGCTGTTTCTCCTGCCGCGCCGCGACGCGGGGCCGGCGTGATTGTTTCACGTGAAACATTCGCCGGTGGGGAGCGGCACAATGTTCCACGTGAAACAATCGGAGGTCGCCATGAACATCCTGACAGCCAGACCGCACAGGCTGCTCCCCGAATGCATCGCGCGCATCGGCGCGCTCGAGCGCGCAGGGGAGCGGGTCATGCTGCTCGTGCCCGCGCAGTACACGCTGCAGGCAGAGCTGGAGATGATGGACGGACTGAACCTGCCCGGATCGTTCCTGATCGACGTGCTCTCGCCGGGAAGGCTGCAGAGCCGCGTCTTCGAGCGCGCCGGCCAACCCGCGAGGACGCTCTTTGACGAGCGGGGGAAGCGCATGGTGCTCAGCGCGATCATCGAGGAAGAGGCGGAGAGCCTGACCGTCTACCGCAGCGCGGCGATGAGCGGGGCGCAGGGCTTCGTCGCGAAGGTCTCCGCACTGATCGCGGACCTCAAGCGAAGCGGCCTGACCGCGCGGGAGCTGATCGAAAAGGCGGAAGCGCTTGAGGACGGCCACCCGGCCAGGGCCAAGCTGCTCGACGTCGGGCGCATCTATGCGGGCTATGAGCAGCGCATGCGCGGCGAGCTCGCAGACGCGGAGGATATCTCGCAGGAGATGCGCATGAAGCTGGGCCGAAGCGGTGTGCTCGAGGCGCAGCACGTCTTCGTCTACGGCTTTGACATGATCACGCCGACGTTTGCCGCCGAGCTCATCGACATGGACAGGCACAGCAAATCATTGACGCTGGCCATCGAGACGGACGACAACGCTGCGCCGGACGGTCGCCTCTTCGCACCGGTCAACTTCAGCCTCACGCGGCTGCAAACGCTCGCGCAGCAGGCGGACGTGTCTATCCGTCGGGAGACGCTGCGGCGCGAGCGGGCAATCGCAAGCGACCTGGCGGCAATGGAGCACAGGCTCTTCGCGCTGGGCGGCAAGCCGTTTGAAGCGGCGCCTGAGCACATCGAGCTGCGCGCCTGCAGCAGCGCGCGTGCCGAGGTGCATCTGGCGGCGGCGCGGATGCGTCGGCTGGCCGCGGCGGGGGAGAGCCTCTCGTCGCTGGCGGTCGTCTACCCGAAGGGGAGCGGCTACGGCGCGCTGCTGGAAAGCATCCTGCCGATGTACGGCATCCGCGCGCATGTCGCGCAGAAGCGCCCCGCGCTTGCCCATCCGATCTGCCGCTTCGTGCTCTCGGCGCTGGCCGCCGTCTCAAACGGCCTGCGTACAGCGGACGTCATCGAATGCGCGCAAACCGGCTTTCTGCATCTGACGCAGGAGCAGACCGACGCGCTGAGCAGCTATGCCGAGGGCGTCGACCTGCGCGGCGACGCCTGGAGGCAGCCGTTCACCTATGTCAAGGGCAAGCAGGGGGAGGAGGCCGAAGCGGAACTGAGCGCTCTCAACGAAGCGCGCAGCGTGCTGATGGAGCCGCTGCTGCGCTTTGGGCGGGAGCTTGGCGCGGCGAAAAACGCGGAGGAGAGCGTCGCTGCGGTCGTCAGCCTGCTCGAGCAGACGGGCGCAGCGGATACGCTTGAGGCGATGCGCGCAGAGCTCCTTCACCAGGGGCTGCCCGCGGAGGCGGAGGACTGCGCGCAGGTCTGGACGCGGCTCATGGAGACGCTCGACCAGCTGCACACCCTTTTGGGCGGAGAGCGCGCCTCTGCCGCGCTGGCGCTCAATCTGCTGCGCGAGGGCCTCTCGGGGCTGGAGCTGGCGGCGCTTCCCCCGGCGGACGGCGCGGTCATCTGCGGCGAGATCGGCAACGTGCGCACGGCGCAGATCCGCACGCTGCTGGCGCTGGGCATGAACGACGCGGGCGGCGTCGAGGAGGGCGGGCTGCTGACCGCGCAGGAGCGGGAAGCGGGCGCAGAGGCGACCGGCGCCTACCTGGGCATGACCGCGACGGAGCGCGCTGCGCTCGCGCAGCTGGACGTGCTCAAGGCGCTCAGCGGCGCGACGGAGCGTGTGCTCGTGTCCTACGCGCTGGCGGACGAGACGGGCCGCGCGCTGCGCGAGGGCACGGCCGTGCAGGCGCTTCATCGGCTCTTTCCGCAGATGCCGCTGCGCGGCGGCCTCGCAGCGCAGGAGCAGGAGGAGATGCTCGTCGCGCCGGACGCGGCGCTTGAGGCGCTCGGCACGCGCCTGAGCGACGCGGTGGACGGGCGCAGCGCGCTCTCCGCGCGGGAGCGGCAGGCCTATGCCGCGCTCGCGCGCAGCGAGGCGGGGCGGGAGGCGCTTGCCCGCGTCACGCGGCGTCTGGGCGAGGCGCCGGAGAGAAGACTCACCGCCGCGCAGGCGCGAACGCTCTACGGCCGGCCGGTCATGAGCGTCTCGCGGCTGGAGACCTTCGCCCAATGCCCGTACAGGCATTTTGTTCGCTACGGCCTCGCGCCGCAGGAGGAGGCGCAGCCCGGCGTCGACCGCGCGGAGCTGGGCACGCTCTACCACGAGGCGGCGGAGCGCTTCACGCAGGCCGTCACACAGAGGGAAGATTTCCCTGACGTGCCGCAGGAGGCGTGTGAGGCGATCATGGAGGAGGCCGTCGCGCCGCTGATTGAGGCGTGGCGCGCGTCGCCACTGGGGCAGAGCGCGCGCGGCGGAGCCGTCGCCCGGCGCATCGAGCGCACGGCCAAGCGCGCGGGCAAAACCATCGTCGCCCAGTTTGCCGGGAGCCGGTTCAGGCCCCTGCGCACGGAGCTGGTTTTCGGGCAAAACGGCGTCGCACCGATCATGCTCACCCTCGCGGACGGCAGCACGGTCTACCTGCAGGGGCGCATCGACCGCATCGACGTGCTCGAGGACGGGGGTATGCGCATCCGCGTGATCGACTACAAGAGCGGCGTCAAAAAGTTCGACCCGACGATGGCCTACTGGGGCATCCAGCTCCAGCTGCTGATCTATCTGGCGGCGGCACTTTCGGAGATTCCCGGCGCGGAGCCTGCGGGCTTCTTCTACTGCCGCATCGCCGATCCGACGGTCAAAACGGAGTCCCGCATCAAGGAGGAGGTCGAGCGGCAGATCGCGAAGAAGCTCTCCCTGGCTGGCATCTCGCTCTCCGATGTCGAGGTGCTGCGCGCGCAGGGCAGCGCCCATGCCGCGATGATCACGAAGGACGGCCGCCCGAGCGGCACCTACAAGGGCTCCATGACCGACGAAGCGGGCATGGCGCAGCTCGTCGGCTTCGCCCGGCGCAAAGCCACGGAGCTGGCGCAGGACGCCTACGCGGGCATCATCGACGACGCGCCGGCGGAGCGGCTGACCTATAACGCCTGCGCGACCTGCAGCTATGCCGGCATCTGCGGGTTTGACCCAGCGGTCAAGACGAGACGGCGGCTGAGCAGGAAGGGAATTGAGGATCTGAGGTAAGGGATCGGGGCCCTCATCACAGAACAAAAATACGGCGCTGCCGCGCTCAGACCCCAGATACCGGGGAATTCCTGCGCGGCAGCGCCGCTGTTATAGGCTTTATCGGTTCAGGAGGCCTCGCCCGGCGTCGCCGGGCTGCCGCCCTCGGCAGGCTGTTCAGACTCCTCCGGCTGCTCAGGCACGGGCGAGGGCGTCTGTGTCGGCTCGGCGGTCGGTTCAACCGTCGGTTCGGGCGTCGACGTCGGCTTGGGCGTGCGCGTTGCCTTGGGCTTCGCCGTCGCGGCAGGGGCAGACGCGCTGCCGATGGTCAGGCGCTGCTGCTGCGGCTCCACCGCGCCGGCGATCAGAGAATCGGAGAGGACGACGACCGGCTGCTCGTTGTCGACGATCTGGATGAACGTTTTGCCGGCTCTCATGGGCAGCTCGTCGCCGTTTTCATCCAGGAAGACCATGCGGCTGCTTAGCTTTGAATTCTCCGTGCAGTCGCGCACCCATGTGCCGCGGATGTAGCGGCCATTCTGGAAGATCTCGCAGACGCCCTCGCCGTTCAGGCGAATGACAGGGCGGGAGCTGTTGCCGTTGAACCAGGAGACGTCCGTGCGCAGGACGATCACGTTGGCGTAGGCGCAGGCCTCGCCGTTGTTCCCGTCGACATAGGGCACGCCGTTGCGGTAGCGCTCGTAGAGGCCGGTCTGTGCGTCGTACTGGTAGGCGGCGACGTAGGCCGGGGCGGTCGACTTGTAGCTGATGACGATGCCGTTGACCGCCTCGCCGCGCTCAAGGCCCGTGTCCGTGAAGAGGAAGGAATGCGGCGCGGGCGACTCGGCGTAGCTCCCGCGCACGGCGTTCAGGTCGAGGCGGACGTTGTGCGGCGCGACATGATTGCTGTCGCTGGAGCGGGGGAACCAGCCGCTGCTGGTCGTGATGCCGTTGACATAGGGGTAGGCGAGCTTTTTATTCGCACTATAGGCCTTGACCCAGTCAAGCACGCTCGTGGTGCCCTCCTGATAGCCATAGAAGCAGAAGACGCCGCCCCACATCTCGCGCAGCGAGCACATCGGGATACGCGAAGAGCGGACGGGCCCCGCCGAATCGGGAGAGCTGCCCATGAAGAGAGCGAGCTCGCGGGTCGAGCCGTCCGCCTGAATCGGCATCTCGTAAATCAGATCCGCGTCGCTGACGCCCCAGTGCGGCAGCGCGCCCGGATGCGCGTCGATGCTCACGAGGATGGGCTGATACGCGCCCGAGAAGGGCTCGCCGGTGATCGGGTTCACGCCGTCAGGGACGGGATTCTCGCCGCGCAGGGCGCGCGTGACCGTCGCGCCGCCGTAGCCTGCCGGCGCGCCGAGCTGCTGCGCCGTACCGGAGACGGTCAGCCCGCTTGAGGAAAAGTCCGCCGCAAACGCGCAGGCGGGGAGGAGCAGCGCCGCGCACAGGAGCGCCGCGCTCAGCACAGAAAACCGTTTCTTCATGAAAAAAACCTCCTTGAATCTTCGAACCGGGCGTCGGGCCCACGCCATCCGCCGCAGGGGCAGCGCAGCGGCCCGCCGTCCGCTTCATTCCGTCTATCTCAATAGACGCGCAGATCCTGACAGAAATTGCAAAAATATGAAGATTTGATGCGTTATTGTTAAAACCCGTCATTTTTGCAGAATAATCCGCACCGCTTGACGCCGCGATGCGGAATGGCTAAACTGTCCACAGGATATCCACACAGATGGAGGAGGAATGTGCATGATCGGGATTCTCCGCTGCGAAACGCCGCTGGGGGGATGCCTGCTCGCCGGGGACGAGGCCGCGCTGACGGGGCTCTGGTTTGAGGGCGCGAAGCATTTTGCGCGGACGCTGCCCAAGGACGCGCGGGCATGCCGCCTGAGCGTGCTCACGGACACGGAGGCCTGGCTGCGCGCATATTTTGCCGGGGCGCGCCCCGACCCGCGGGAGATTCCATTGCGGACGCAGGGCAGCGAATTTGAGCAGACGGTCTGGGCGCTGCTGCGGGAGATTCCCTGCGGGCAGACGACGACCTACGGCGCGCTGGCGCAGGCGCTGGCGCGGAAGAGCGGAAAACCGGCCTGCGCGCAGGCGGTCGGCGGCGCGGTCGGGCGCAACCCGATCTCGATCCTCATTCCCTGCCATCGCGTGCTGGGCAGGGATGGGAGCCTGACGGGCTACGCAGGCGGGGTGGAGAAGAAGGCGGCGCTGCTGCGTCTTGAGGGCGCGCTCTGAGTTATCCACAGAAAGCGGCGAAGCTGTTCATCATCTGTCGGCTTCAGGCGCAGAAACGTCTATTTTATTATGAGGATATAATAAAAAGGAGCCGGCGCTTCATGCCGGCCCTTTTCGTATATATGCCTTAAGCGTCATTCCTTGCCGTTCCAGCAATAGGTGCAGACCTTGTCGCGATCGATGCCGATGGACTCGAGCAGGCCGTCGATGGACTGGTACCCCAGCGAGTCAAAGCCCATCTCCTTGCAGATCGCGCTGAGCAGGCACTGGCCGCGCTGCGTGGAGGCGTCCGCGTATTCCTCCAGATGCTTCTGGCCCTCGTCGCCCTCCAGCTCCTGCACCTTGCGCCGCGCGAGCAGCTCCATCTCCGAATTGCCGCGCGAGAAGTTCAGATACTTGCAGCTGTACATGATCGGCGGACAGGCCGAGCGCATGTGGACCTCCTTCGCGCCGGATTCGTAGAGGAATTCGACGGTCTCGCGAAGCTGCGTGCCGCGGACGATGGAGTCGTCGACAAACAGCAGCTTCTTGCCCTCGATCAGCTCGGGCACAGGAATCTGCTTCATCTTGGCGACCTGATTGCGCACGGCCTGGTTGGCCGGCATGAAGGAGCGCGGCCACGTCGGCGTGTATTTGACAAACGGGCGCGCAAAGGGCTTGCCGCTCGCGTTCGCGTAGCCGATGGCGTGGGGCAGGCCGGAATCCGGCACGCCCGCGACATAGTCGACATCCGGCATGACGCCGCGCGCTCTTTCATCCCGCGCCATGATCTCGCCGTTTTTGTAGCGCATCAGCTCGACGTTGACGCCCTCATAGTTCGAATTCGGGTAGCCGTAATACGTCCACAGGAACGCGCAGATCTTCATCTTTTCCGTCGCGGGCGAGAGCGTCTCCCAGCCCTGCGGCGTGATACGCACGATTTCCTGCGGGCCGAGCTCGTAGGCGTCCTCATAGCCGAGCTTGCGGTAGGCGAAGGACTCGAAGGAGACGCAGCAGCCCTCGTCATTCCTGCCGATGAGCACGGGCAGGCGGCCCAGCTTATCGCGCGCGGCAAGGATGCCCTCGTGCGTCAGCAGCAGGATCGTCGCCGAGCCGTCGATGACCTCCTGCGCGTGGCGGATGCCGGAGACGAGGTCGTCCTTCTGGTTGATCAGCGCCGCGACGAGCTCCGAATCGTTGACCTTGCCGGAGCTCATCGCCATGAACTGATGGCCGTGATCGGAGAAATACGCGCGGATCAGCGCGTCGGCATTGTTGATGATGCCGACGGTCGAAATCGCGTAGAGCCCGAGGTGGGAGCGCACGAGCAGCGGCTGCGGATCGGTGTCGCTGATGCAGCCGATGCCGCTCGTGCCGTGGAATTCCGCGAGATCCTTTTCAAACTTCGTGCGGAACGGGGTGTTTTCAATGCTGTGAATCTGACGCTGGAAGCCGTCCTTCGCGTCGTAGATCGCCATGCCGCCGCGGCGCGTGCCGAGGTGGGAATGATAGTCGACGCCAAAGAAGACATCGAGCACGCAGTCCCTTTTGGAAACTGCGCCGAAAAAGCCGCCCATCAGCGGTTGACGCGCTGCGCGCGCGCCGCCGGCATGCCGGAAATCATCGTTTTCATGTTTTTTGCCTCCATGATTTGCCATTCAGGGCGCGGACAAGCCGTGCCGAAGCCGAACAATCTCTCGTATTGTATCAAATTAATTCGGGATTTGCAAGAGAAAAGTGCGATTGGGGCGCAGAAAACGCATCCGTCCAGCTCCGCTCCCTTTACAAACCGCCGGGAAACGGCTTATAATAAGCAAAGATTCGCCGCTTTGACCCACGAAAGGAGCGTGTTCCGCTTGGTTCTCTTTCTCACCAGCAGCCCTTGCAGCAACGACGTGCCGCAGGGCGTCGACCTTCCCTGTATTCTCAACCGCGAAAACGGTTTTGTCCGGCGCCTGCGCCGCGTCTTCCCCCAGAACGGGGAGCTGCTGATCATCGCCTCCGACCCGGAAAGCTTTGAGATGAACGACGAGATGACGAAGACGTTCTACGGAGCGCTGCGCCATCACGGGCTCTTTGTCTCCGACATCGCCGTGCTCGACGCGCGCAACGCGCAGGACGCGGAGGCGCTCGTGCGCGCAAGCAATATGATCATCCTCTCCGGCGGCCATGTGCCCACGGAGAGCGCCTTCTTTGAGGCCATCGGCCTGCGCGGCCTGCTTGAGGGCTATGAGGGCGTCGTGATGGGCATCAGCGCCGGGACGATGAACTGCGCGGAGGTCGTCTACGCGCAGCCGGAGCTCGACGGGGAATCCGTCGACCCGGACTATCAGCGCTTCATCCCCGGCCTGGGGCTGACGGGCATCAACGTCCTGCCGCACTATCAGCAGGTGAAAGACAACATTCTCGACGGGCAGCGCCTCTACGAGGACATCACCTACGGCGACAGCTACGGCCACCCGTTCTTCGCGCTGGTCGACGGCAGCTACATCTACGTCGAGGACGGCCGCGCGGAGGTCTTCGGCGAGGCCTATCTGATCCTCGACGGGAAGAAGCATCTCTTCTGCGTGCGGGGCGGGCACAGGCCGATCAAGGGCATGTGCTGACGGGCGCGTCGCCCCTTGATGTGCTTTGCCGACTGCGAAAGGAGATCGCCCCCATGGAGCTTCAAAAGGGCCGGCCCGCCGACACGAGCGGGCGGCTTGAACGCGAAATCGCCGTCTATGACCTGCTCGACCGCCTGGGCATCGCCTATGAGCGGACGGATCACGCCGCAGCGGACACGATGGAGGATTGCTACGCCATCGACCGCGTGCTGGAAACGGTCATCTGCAAAAACCTGTTCCTGTGCAACCGGCAGAGGACGAAGTACTATCTGCTGATGATGCCAGGCGAGAAGGTCTTCAGGACGAAGGATCTCTCCCACCAGATTGGGAGCGCGCGCCTCTCCTTCGCCGATAGCGACAGCATGGAGGCGCTGCTGCACATCCATCCCGGCTCCGTCTCGATCATGGGGCTGATGAACGACACGGAGAACCGCGTCCAGCTGCTCATCGACAGGCCCGTGCTCGAGCAGGAGACTCTCGGCTGCCATCCCTGCGTGAATACCTCGAGCCTGCGCATGCGCACGCGTGACGTGCTCGACATCTTCCTGCCCGCCGTGCATCATGCGCCGATCGTCGTCGATCTGCCGGAGTATGACGCAGAAGAGGGTTAAACCCGTTTCAAACGCCAACACACAAAGAAGCTCCCCCCGCCCGGAGGAGCTTCTTTGATTCATTTCTGCCGCTTATTCCTCTTTGAACAGATCCGTCGAGAGATACCGGTCGCCGGTATCGGGCAGCAGCGCGACGATCGTCTTTCCCTCGCTTTCCGGGCGCTTGGCCACCTCGATGGCGGCGTGCAGCGCCGCGCCGGAGGAGATGCCCACCAGCACGCCCTGACGGCGCGCGATGCGGCGGCCCGCAGCGAAAGCATCCTCGTTCTGTACGGTGATGATCTCGTCATAGACGCCCGTGTTGAGCACCTCGGGGATGAAGCCCGCGCCGATGCCCTGAATCTTGTGCGGGCCCGGCTTGCCGCCGGAGAGGACGGGAGAGGTCGCCGGCTCGACGGCGATGACCTTGACGCCCGGCTTGCGGCTCTTGAGATATTCGCCCACACCCGTGATGGTGCCGCCCGTGCCGACGCCCGCGATGAAGATGTCGACCTCGCCGTCCGTGTCCTCGTAGATCTCCGGGCCGGTCGTCTCCTTATGCGCGGCGACGTTCGCCGGGTTGACGAACTGGCCGGGGATGAAGGCATTCGGAATCTCCTTCGCGAGCTCCTCCGCCTTCGCGATGGCGCCCTTCATGCCCTTGGCGCCCTCGGTCAGCACGAGCTCCGCGCCGTAGGCGCGCATCAGCTGGCGGCGCTCGACGCTCATCGTCTCCGGCATCACGATGATGATCCGGTAGCCGCGCGCAGCCGCCACAGCGCACAGGCCGATGCCCGTGTTGCCGGAGGTCGGCTCGATGATCACGGAGCCAGGCCCCAGCGCGCCGCGCTTCTCCGCGTCGTCGATCATCGCGCGGGCGATGCGGTCCTTGACCGATCCGGCGGGATTGAAGTATTCGAGCTTGACCAGCAGGCGGGCCTTGAGGCCCTCGTCCTCCTCGATATGGGTCAGCTCCAGCAGCGGCGTATGCCCGATCAGCTGGTCGGCGGCGGTATAAATTCTGCTCATGCGGCAGTCCTCCTCTGTTCGCCCGGCGGGCGGAGTCTCTTTTCCTACTTTTCAAATAGGATTTGTCAGGATTATACGACAAAAGAAACCCCCTGTCAAGGGGGAATCCGGAAATTTCTGGAAAGGAATTCAGTCGGAAATTCAGTCATACAGCAGCAGCACGTTGACCGGCGCGACGCCCATCTCCGCGGGGAAAACCGACGGCCGCCTGTCCTCAAGACCCTCCAGCTGGAGCAGGGCGATGATCTCGGAAAGCGCCTGCTCTCGCTTTTGCTTATCCTTCTGCGCGCGCAGGCCGCAGAGGATATTCTGGCGCACGGTCATGTTCGGGAAAAGGGCGTAATTCTGGAAGAGATAACCCACCTGGCGCTGCTGCGGGGGCAGGTTGATATGCTTCTGTGAATCGAACAGCGTCCGCCCGTCCAGCACGATGCGCCCGCTGTCGGGCTTCTCGATGCCGGCGATG
>SFFC01000072.1 GCA_004556985.1 Clostridiales bacterium
TCCTCTTCTGTTCCGCCTTTCCAGAACTTGGAATTCGTTACATGGCAATAAAAGAAATTCTGCCTTCGTCATGTATGCAGAAGGCGGTCAGGAACGGCCGCTTGAACGCCTTCGCAATGACAAAGGAGGATTCCTGATGCAGAATACCAAGAAGAAAGCGGCTTGCGCCGCAATGCTCTGCATGGCGATGGCGGCTCCGCTCGCCTCGCTTGCCGAGAACGAAATCCGCGTGATCACCTGCGGCACGCTCAACCTGCGCGCCGAGGCGAGCACGGAATCCGCCGTGCTGGGCAAGTATGGCTGGGGGACGCAGGTGCTCGTCAAGGGCATCAACGGCGAATGGGCCAGCGTCGATGTCGGCGGTCAGAGCGGCTACATGTACACCAAGTACCTGGGCAGCGAGGGCGAGACGAACGCGGTTCGCTATGTGAACACGAACACCCGCGGGCTCAACCTGCGCGCCACCCCGAACGGCGACATTCTCGGCTCCTATCCGCGCGGCACGCAGGTGACGGTGCTCTCCACCGACGGCGCCTGGAGCAAGGTCAGCGTCGACGGCAAGACCGGCTACATGTCCTCCCAGTGGCTCAGCGCCGCTAAGCCGGGCACGCCGTCCACACCGTCCATCCCCTCTACGCCGGTCAGCGGCACCGCCGTGGTCAACAACCCGCGCGACACGCAGGTGCTCTTCCTGCGCAGCGAGCCCTCGACCGCCAGCGAGGCGCTGGGCTACTACCGCAACGGCAAGCAGGTCAAGCTGCTGAAGAAACTTGACGGCTGGTACAAGGTCAGCGTCGACGGCAAGACCGGCTACATGATGGCGCAGTACCTCAAGGTCACCGCCGATGTCGTCAGCGGCACGGCGACCGTCATCAACCCGAACGGCAACAGCTACGTCAATTTCCGCAGCGGCGCGAGCCTGAACGCCGGCGTCCTGCGCACGGTTCCCGTCGGCACGACGATCAATGTGCTGGAAAAGACGACCGACTGGACCAAGGCAGAGATCGACGGCCAGGTTGGCTACATCTCCACCTGGTTCCTCCGCTTCTGATTTCTTTACGCTGAATCCGGCGAGGCCGGCGCTTTGGGATGTTCCCGTGCGCCGGCCTCGCTGTTTTGCTTCCGCATAGTTTTTCTGCTTCTGCGCATCCTACGCGCAAACGAGAAGCGGAGGAATTGCCTATGCGATCAAGCGAAATCGTCAGCATTCTGGGGCGCGAGGTGCTCGATTCCCGGGGCAACCCCACCGTCGAGGCGGAGGTTGCTCTCGCCTGCGGCGTCACCTGCACGGCCATCGCGCCCAGCGGCGCGTCAACGGGCAAATTTGAGGCGCTGGAGCTGCGCGACGGGGATATGCAGCGCTTCGGCGGCAAGGGCGTCACACGCGCCTGCAAGGCCGTCTCGACCTCCATCGCCAAGGCGCTCACCGGCATGGACGCGGCCGATTCTGCCGCCGTGGACGCTGCGCTCTGCTCGCTCGACGGCACGGACAACAAGTCCGTCCTCGGCGCCAACGCGACGCTCGCCGTCTCCCTGGCCTGCGCGAAGGCAGCCGCCAGCGCGCAGGGCGTCGCGCTGTTCCGCTTTCTGGGCGGCGCGCAGGCCATCACGCTTCCCTTGCCGATGATGAACATCCTCAACGGCGGCGCGCACGCGGGCAACGGCCTCGACGTTCAGGAATTCATGATCGTGCCCATCGGCGCCGACAGCTTCCGCGAAGCGCTGCGCATGGGCGCGGAGGTCTATCACGCGCTGGCCGCGCTGCTCAAAAAGCGCAATCTCTCCACGAGCGTCGGAGACGAGGGCGGCTTTGCCCCGGAGATCATCGAGGAGACGCAGGCCATTGACCTGATTCTGGAGGCTGTCTCCCGCGCCGGCTACACCGCCGGACGCGACTTCGTCCTCGCGCTCGACGCGGCGGCCAGCGAATGGAAGCAAAAGAGCGGCTATCTGCTGCCCAAGAGCCGAAGAACCTTCACCGCGCACGAGCTGACGGAGCACTGGCGCGAGCTCATCCGTCAGTATCCCATCCGCTCCATCGAGGATCCGCTCGCCGAGGAGGACTGGCCCGCCTGGCAGGCCATGACCAAGACGCTGGGCGACAGCTGCCAGCTCGTGGGCGACGACCTCTTCGTCACCAATGCGGAGCGCCTGTCAAAGGGCATCTCGATGGGCTGCGCCAACGCGATCCTGCTCAAGCCCAATCAAATCGGCACGCTGAGCGAGACCATCTCGGCACAGCGCCTCGCGCGCCAGAGCGGCTATCGCACGATCGTCTCCCATCGCTCCGGCGAGACGGAGGACGTCTCCATCGCCGATCTCGCCGTCGCGCTCAATGTGGGGCAGATCAAGACCGGCGCGCCCTGCCGCGCGGAGCGAACGGCCAAATACAACCGCCTTCTGCGCATTGAAGAGGCCCTCGGGAGCGCGGCTGTCTTCGCCAAGGCGGCGATGAACGGATGATCTACCTGCTGCTCAGCGCCGTCAGCGCGTTTTTCGGCGTCAGCGACGGGCTCGGCCCCGCGACGCTGCTTCGTCCGCTGCTCGACGCGGTCTCGCCGCTTCCCCCCGACGCCGTTGCGATGCTCGCGACGATGGCGACGCTCTGCGCGGCGCTCGTCAGCGCCTTCTTCGCGCTCAGCCAGCCGCTTCCGCTGCACCAGGAGGAATTGCTCCTGCTGGCCGTCGGCGCGCTGCTGGGCGGCATTCTGGGCGATCTGGCCGCTTTCCGCCTGATCGCGGTCATCGACACGCAGGCCGTGCGCATGCTGCAAAACGCGCTCCTCTTCACGCTCATCGCGCTCCCGTCGGTCTATTTCAGCGCGCTGTCGAGGACCCTGCGCCCGCTGGCGCTCTCGCGCCTGTATGCTTTCCCCGTCGCGCTGTTAGCCGGGCTGACGGCCTCGTTTCTCTCCTTTGGTGCAGAACCGCTGACGCTGATGCTCTACTTCCTGCTCTTCGACGCGGAAAACGACGAGTCCTCCGCCGCAGCGCTGACCGTCGCGCTCTTTGCCATGACGGGAAAGCTCGTCACGCTGCTGATCCGTCAGCGCTTCAGCCTGCCCCATGCCGACGTGCTGCTCTGGATCCTTCCCGGCGCGCTGGGCGGCTCGCTGCTCGCCATGCTGCCGGGCCTGCACCGGGGCTCACAGCGAAGCGGCGAGGTGCTGCTGCGCCTGAGCCTGTTCACCTCGCTGCTCAATATCGCCTCCTCCGTGCTGTGAGCTGCCCAACCATTAAGTGCTCTTTATAAAGATTCTTTGCGTCCTCGAGCCGTTTCTTGTCGGCTTCTTGGCGGATGTTTCCCCTATAATACAGGCAAAGATTATGCGGCGCCTGTGCGCAAGGAGGAACTCCGCCATGTTTGTTTCCTGGTTGCTCTGTCTGTTTCTCATGCTGATCATCCCCGTTTTGACGCTCCAGACCGGCTATCTGCGCCTCAGGAAATGCGCCGACATGGACGCTGAGCGCGGCTACCGGACAACGCTCTCCCTCTCCTCGCCGGAGGCCTGGGCGTATGCGCAGAAGGCCTGCAGCGTCCGCTACATGGTGACAGGCCTGGTGATGGCGGTGCTCTCCGTCCTCATCGCCCGCGCGCTGCCGTATGACAACCTGCTGAACCTGTACATCTTCACGGGAACGATCATCCTGTTTCAGACCGCGGCCGTGATCGTGCTGATCTCCACGGTGGAAAGCGGCCTGCGTTCCCTGCTGGGCATCAAAAAAGAACAGTGAATTTCCCTTCCTCCTTTTGTTACTCCCCAAAGAGAAACTGCCGTGCTGAACGCCAGCCGGCAGTTTCTCTTATTCCGTTTTGTCCCGAAGCATGAACGCCGTGAGCGCCTCCTCCAGCTGCTCAAGCGTCGTGAGCGTGTTGACCCTCGTGCGCAGCCTGGCTGCATCGCGCATGCCGCGCACATAGCAGACGATGTGGCGCCGCATCTCGCGCACGGCCACCGGCTCACCCTTGAGCGCCGCGAGCATGCGCGCATGGCGCATGGCGACGCTCAGCTTCTCCCGGGGCGAAATCTCCCGCACGGGCCTGCCCGCCATCGCATCCCGGATCTGCTCAAAGATCCAGGGGTTGCCCTGCGCCGCGCGGCCGACCGCCACGCCGTCGCAGCCCGTCGTCTCGAGCATCCGGAGCGCATCCGCCGCGCAGGTCACGTCGCCGTTGCCCACGACGGGAATCGAGACGCGCTCTTTCAGCTTTTTGATCGCGCTCCAGTCGGCATGCCCTTCGTAATATTGGCTCCGCGTGCGCGCATGCAGCGTGATCATGGCCGCGCCGCTCTCCTCGACCAGCTGCCCCAGCAACAGATAGGTCTCACTCCCGGGCTCAAATCCAAGGCGCATCTTGACCGTCACGGGAACATGGCTCGCCTGAGCGACGGCGCGCACAATCTCCGCCGCGTGAACAGGCTCACGCATCAGCGCGCTGCCCTCGCCGTTACCGACGATCTTGGGCACGGGACAGCCCATGTTGATGTCCAGCAGCGCGTAGCGTCCCCCGCGCGTCAGCTCCTCTGCGGCGCGCGCCATGACGTCGCCCTCGTGCCCGAAGAGCTGCAAGGCGACCGCACCCTCCTCCTGCGGCGCGACGGAGAGCAGCTCCCTCGCCGCGCGGCTGTCCTTGGGCGCGAGCAGATAGCCCTTCGCGCTGACCATCTCGCTGACGGCCATCGCGCAGCCCATCTCCCGGCAGAGCACGCGAAAGGGCATGTCCGTCACGCCAGCCATCGGCGCAAGCATGGCTCCCTGCCTCAGAAAATCAAATCCGTTCATCGGTTCGTCATTCGTCGATCTGTTCAAGCAGCTGCAGGTTGGAAATCATCCACTTTCCTGCGGAGCGCACCAGCGTCACGCGGTAGCGTGCCGTCGCCCATTTCGGCGGGGAGAGCCGCTCCTCGCCGCCCTCGGCCAGCGCCGCCTCGCGCTTGGAGGAGAGAATCGTGCCGTCGATCGCGGGAATGCTCTCGATGATCTCCGCGCGCGCGACCGTCTCCCAGGGCCAGGACCATACGGAGATCATCTTCACGCGATGGTCGTAGCCCCGGATGTCGTAGTCCCTGTAGGGCGAAGTGTCGCTCAGGGCTACCCGCAGCACGGGATCCTGGCTGAGGAATTCCTGACGGAAATACTTCGTCAGCTCCTCCTCGCCCTCGCCCATGAGCACGACGCCCGCGCGCGCATCGAGCCCGTCGCTGATGAGCACCCAGATGTTGGCTGTGTTCATCGCCAGATAGAAGGCGATGATCAGCAGCGCGCTGACGACCGTGAGCATGAACATCCGCGAGGCGATGAAGCTCAGAAAGCGCTTGAGTGTCCGCAAGAATCATCCCTCCCGTCCCTGTCTCAGAAGATGGCCTCGACAAAGGCATCCGCGTCGAACGCCTGAAGATCCTCGATGCCCTCACCCACGCCGATGTAGAGCACGGGCAGGCCCAGCTCCTCCATGATCGCCACGGCGATGCCGCCCTTGGCCGTGCCGTCGAGCTTGGTGAGCACGATGCCGGAGACGTCGGCCACTTCGGAAAATTCGCGCGCCTGTGCCAAGCCGTTCTGCCCGGTCGTCGCGTCGATGACCAGCAGCGTGCGCACCTCCGCCTCGGCGTATTCCCGCGTGATGATGCGGGAGATCTTGCGCAGCTCCTCCATCAGGTTCTTTTTGTTGTGCAGCCGCCCGGCCGTGTCGACGATCAGCAGATCGGCCTCGACCGATTTGGCCTTCTGAATGCCGTCAAAGACGACCGCGGCGGGGTCCGCGCCCTCCGCATGGCGAACGAGCGGCACCTTCGCCCGCTCCGCCCAGATTTCGAGCTGATCGGCCGCCGCCGCGCGGAAGGTGTCCGCCGCCGCGAGCACGACGCTGTGTCGCGCGTCCTTGAAGCGCAGCGCGAGCTTGCCGATCGTCGTCGTCTTGCCCACGCCGTTGACGCCGACGACCAGCATGACCATCGGCCACTTGAGCGGCTTGCGCGGCTTGTTCATCATTTCCTTGAGAATCTGCTTGAGGATCTCCCGGGCCTTTCGCGCGTCCGTGATCTTCTGCTCCGCGACGCGGCGTTTGAGCTCCTCGATGACCTTGTCGCTCGTGCGCACGCCCATGTCGCTCATGATCAGGATGTCCACGAGATCCTCATAAAAGTCGTCGTCGATCTCCTCTGTCGCCTCGATGAGCTCGTCGACGCGGCCGGAGACGTTCGTCCTCGTCTTGGAAAGCCCATGCCACAGGCGCGAAAAGAGGCCCTTCCTCGCCTCGTCCTCCTCGCTCGCGGATGCACTCTCCTGCACGGGCGCCTGCGCCTGAATGGCCTGCTGCGCCTCCTGCTCCTTCTTTTTCCCAAATCCAAAGAAAGCCATTGTGCTCCTCCTTGTCTGTCTGGTTATTGCATTGCGTCCTCGCCGACATCCTTGAGCTCGACGCTCAGCATCTTCGAGACGCCCTTCTCCTCCATTGCGACGCCGTAGAGGCTGTCGCAGCGCTCCATCGTTCCCTTTCTGTGCGTGACGACGACAAACTGCGTGTCCCTCGAGAAGTCCCGCAGGTAGTCGGCGAAGGTCGAGATGTTGCCGTCGTCCAGCGCCGCCTCGATTTCATCCAGGAAGCAGAACGGCGTCGGCTTCAGGCGCAGCATCGCGAAGAGGATCGCGATGGCCGTCAGCGCGCGCTCGCCGCCCGAGAGCAGCGAGAGCAGCTGCAGCTTCTTGCCCGGCGGCTGCGCGACGATCTCGATGCCGCAGCCCAGCACGTCGTTTTCGTCCATCAGCCGCAGCTCCGCCTGTCCGCCGCCGAAGAGCTTGACGAACGTCTCGGAGAGATACTGCTGCATCAGGCGGAAGTTTTCCATGAACTGCCGCTCCATCTGCTTTTGCAGTTCAGCGATGATGCCCTGCAGGTCGTCCTGCGCCTTGAGCAGGTCGTCGCGCTGGCCGGTTAGCTCGTCATAGCGCTCGCGGCAGGCGCGGTAATCCTCCACAGCCGTCACGTTGACCGGGCCCATCGCGCGGATCTCGCGGCGGATGTCTCCCGTGCGCCTGTCGCTGGCCGCCAGGTCAAACGGCTCGGTCAGGTAGTCTCTTGCACCGGCGTAGGTCAGCTCGTATTCCTCCCAGATGCGCTGCTGCATCTGGGCAAGCTCGCTCTGTGTGCGACTGAGCACCATCTCCGCCTTGTGGCATTTGTCCTGGTCCTGGGTGAGCGTCCCGCGCAGCGCGTCGATCTCCTGCGTCATGCTGCGCACGTTCTCCTGTGCCTCGTTGCGCCGGCTCTGCGCGCTCTGCAGCGTCTTTCCGGCCTCCTGCAGGCGCTCGGCGCAGGCCGCGCTTTCCCGCTCGTCCTGCGCGAGCTGCTGCGTGCTCGCCTGATGGCGGAGCGTCAGCTGCTCGCGGCTCTCCTGCGCCTGGCCGATCTGCGCGGCGATTTCGTCCCTCTCGCGGCGCATTCTCGCCGCGTCCTGCGTGAGCGCATTGAGGTCGCGTTCCCTGGCCGTCATCGTCAGCCGCAGGCTCTGCGTCTGCTCGCGCAGCGCGTCCAGCGCCTCGCGCTTGGCATAGAGCGCCTCGCTGAGCTCGCCCGTGCGGCGGTTCATCTCGTCGCTGTTCTTTTGCTCGCCCTCCTGCGTGTCGCGCGCGCCGGCGAGCTGCGCGTCGATCTGCGCGAGGTTTTCGGCGATCTGCGCCCGGAGCAGCTCGCAGCGCTCCTGCTGCTGGGAATGCCCCTCGCATTGCTGCGTCGCCGTGCGCACGCGCTCGCTGGCGATGGAGACGTCGATCTGCGCCTGATGCAGGTCGTCAAAGGCCTGCGTGCGCCGCTCCTTGAGGCTCTGGCGGACGGCCTCGCCCTTTTGGAGCCGGGCCTCGTAATCCGCCAGCTGCTCCGCAAGCTTTTTCGTCAGGGCCTCGTGCTCCTTGATCTCGCGCTCGCGGGAGAGCAGGCTCGTCATTCGAGAGGCCGAGCTGCCGCCCGTCATCGAGCCGCCGGAGTGCATGACGTCGCCCTCCAGCGTCACCAGGCGGAAGGCGTGGTGGCCCCGGCGCATGATCTCGATGCCCGCGTCGAGGTTCTGTGCGACGACCGTGCGGCCGAGCAGGTTTTCGACGATGCCGCGGTACTGCGGCTCAAAGCCGACCAGCTCGCTGGCCAAACCCACGCAGCCGGGCATCGAGAGCAGCTGGCGTTCCTGCGCATTGAGCGTGCGTCCGCTGATCGTCGTCAGCGGCAGGAAGGTCGCGCGGCCGAGCTTGTTCTGGCGAAGATACGCGATCATATCGCGCGCGACGTATTCGTCGCTCGTCACGACGTTTTGCAGCGCGCCGCCCAGCACGGCCTCCATCGCGCGCTCCAGCTCCTTGGGCACGCGCATCAGCGAGGCGACCACGCCGTGGACGCCCGCATTGCCGCGCGCATGCAGCAGCACCTGCTTGACGGCCTGCTGATAGCCGGCGTAGTCGCGCTCCATCTCCCGCAGCACGCGCAGACGGCTCTCCGCCGCCTGCTTCTGGCCGCTGGCCTCGCTGATCGCGCTCTGAATCACGGCGATTTTCCGGCCGGTCTCCTGAATCTGCGCCTCGATGGCCTCCTCGGCTTTCGCGCATTCGGCCTCCTGACGCTTCGCCTCTTCAAGTTCCTCATTGGCGTCATTGAGCTGCTCCGCCAGGCGCTGCGCGAGGATTTCGAGCTCCTCGCGCTGGCTCTCCGCCTCCTCGCTGCGCCGCTCAAGCTCCTTGCGCATCGTCGAAAGACGCGCCTCGCTCGTGCGCACATCGCTGAGACGGTTGACGGCCTCGATGATCGCGCTCTTGTGCGCCTCGAGCTCCTCCTCGGCCCGGCGAGCCTCCTCCTGCGCATCGACCAGCTCGCGCTCCTTCTGTGCGATGCTGCGACCCAGCTCCGTCAGCTCGCCCTTCGTGCGCAGCGTATCCGCGCTGCATCGGGCAATCTCTCCCTCGAGCGCCTTGCTGCGCTCGCGCTTGATGTCCTCGTCCTGGCTGAGGGAGAGCACGTCCTTTTCCATGCGCGAAATCTCCGCGCGCAGCACGCCCAGCTCGCCCTCCCGGGCTTCCTTTTCGCGCGTCAGCTCCAGCACGGCGTCGTGCGCCGCAGAGACCTCGCCCTCCAGCGCCTGCGCGGCGTCGCTCGCCTGGTCGCGCGCCGCGGAAAGCTCGCCTGCGCGGCGCTCCTCCTCGGCAATCGCGTCCCTCAGGCCCGCGAGCATCTGCTCCGCGTCGGCGATACGCTCCTTGGCCCTGTCGCTGCGCAGCACGAACGCCGAGCATTCGAGCGTGCGCAGCTCATCGCGCAGCGCGAGATAGCGCCGCGCCGTCTCGCTCGCCTTGGCCAGCGGCTCGAGCTGGCTCTCCAGCTCGGCGATGATGTCCTCCACGCGCGAGAGATTGTCGCGCATGTTCGTCAGCCGCTTCTCGCTCTCCTCCTTGCGCGCGCGGTATTTGACAATGCCGGCCGCCTCTTCAAAGACGCCGCGCCTGTCCTCGCTCTTTTGGGAGAGGATCTCGTCGATGCGGCCCTGGCCGATAATCGAATAGCCCTCCTTGCCCACGCCCGTGTCGCGGAACAGCTCGATGATATCCTTGAGGCGGCAGGCCGCCTTGTTGATGTAGTATTCGCCCTCGCCGCTTCGGTAGACGCGGCGGGTGATCATCACCTCGGCGAAGTCGACCGGCAGCGCGTGATCCTCGTTGTCAAAGACGAGCGAGACCTCGCAGTAGCCCAGCCGCTTGCGCTTCTGCGTGCCGTTGAAGATGACGTCCTCCATCCTGCCGCCGCGCAGCGCCTTGGCGCTCTGCTCGCCGAGCACCCAGCGCACGGCGTCGGAGAGATTCGATTTGCCGCTGCCGTTCGGGCCGACGATGCCGGTGATGCCGTTGTCAAAGACGACCACCGTTCTGTCCGCGAACGACTTGAAGCCATAGATTTCCAGTCTTTTCAGCCGCACCTGAGCGACTCCTTTCCCCGGCGTTCGGGCTTACTTGGTGTTCAGGCGTTCCATCGCCATCTGCGCGGCCGCCTCCTCAGCGCGCTGCTTACGCGCACCCTGGCCGCGCCCGAGCTCGGTGCCGTCGGCGCGAAGCACGCGCGCCGTAAACATCCGGGCATGCGGCGGGCCGTCCTGCCCGATGATCTCGTAGGTCGGCGTCTCCTCGCCCAGCGCCTGAAGGGTTTCCTGCAGGGCGCTCTTGGCGTCCCTGTCGGCCTGCACGCCGCCCTCATAGGTGCCCATCGCGCGGTCGATCAGCGCGGCGGCCTCCTCCAGGCCTGCATCGAGGTAGACGGCGGCGATCACGGCCTCCATCGTGTCGGCGAGAATCGAGGGGTTTTCCCGCCCGCCGACGACCTCCTCGCCCCGGTCGAGCTTGAGAAAGCTGCCCAGGCCAAACGTCTTCGCCGCCCGGGCCAGATTTGCCTCGCAGACGAGCGCAGCGCGCCTGCGCGTCAGCTGGCCCTCGCGCAGCTTGGGATATTTCTGATACAGCACGCGGCTGACGCACAGCTCCAGCACGGCGTCGCCCAGAAACTCGAGCCGCTGGTTGTCCTGGCACCTGTGGGAAAGCGCGTAGGACGGATGCGTCATCGCCAGATCGAGCAGCGCACGGTCGGCAAAGGTATGGCCGATCGTCTGCTCCAGCAAGTGATAATTCATGCTCTTCTCCTCATCCGGCCGTGTATTTCGCTTCGCACCCGGCGCACGCCCGCGCGAAGTGAAATACACGGAAAGGCCGCCGCCCGGCGAATGGCCGGGCGGCGAACCCGCTTACATCTTCTCTTCAATGTAGGCCGCCATATCCGCGACCGTCTTGACCTTCTCGATGGCGTCGTCGGCCACCTCGATGCCGAACTCCGTCTCAACATCCATCACCAGCATCATGACGGACGCGCTGTCCGCCTTGAGATCCTCCTTGAGCCGCGCCTCCGGCTTGACCTCTTCCTCCGAAACGCCCAGCTGTTCGGCGACCATCGTCCTGAGCTTATCCATGACCATAGGTTTGTCCTCCTTTATTCATCGGTTGGGGTATGCTTGTATGCGAAAAGGGTCGTTCCCTCTTCCTGCCCGCTTCAGGCCTTTTCCTCCTGCGCCGCGCCGGTGCTCAGCCGCGCAACCTCCTCGCGGATGACCTCGACCACGCCGCCGTCGACCATCTGCTTCGCCTGACGGATCGCGCAGAAGATCGCACGCGCGTTCGAATTGCCGTGCGCCTTGATGACGGCGCCCTCAACGCCCAGCAGCGGCGCGCCGCCGATCTCCGTGGCGTCAAAGCTCTTCTTGAGCGACTTGAACGTGTCCTTCGCCAGCAGCGCGGCAACCTTGCCCTTGGTGCTGCCCATCAGCCCCCCCTTGAGGAGCGAGAAGAGCATCGAAATCGCGCCCTCGGTGTTCTTGAGCAGCACGTTGCCCGCAAAGCCATCCGTCGCCAGCACGTCGCATTTGCCCGCCAGCGCATCGCGCGCCTCGATGTTGCCGCAGAAGGCAAACGGCTGCGGCTTCTCCATCAGGGCGTAGGTCTGCTGCACCTGCTCGTTGCCCTTGGCCGCCTCGACGCCGATGTTGAGCAGGCCGACCTGCGGCCTGTCGAGCTTCATCACGCGGTTCATATATGCGCTGCCCATCATCGCAAACTGCACGATCCAGGAGGGCTTGCAATCGACGTTCGCGCCCGCGTCGACCATCAGCAG
>SFFC01000004.1 GCA_004556985.1 Clostridiales bacterium
CGACTTTGGTGGGCAGCTAGCTGCCCACCAAAGTCGGCGAGTGAATAGAAAGAGTGTGTGTCATAGAACAGCCGCTGATCTTCTCTGTGACTGCGTTCGACTTTTCCGTTATGACGAGGAGTATACGGCTTAATCAGCTTATGCCTGATATGCAGTTCTGCGGCCGCAGCTTCGAAAAGAGTGGGTATATCCTTTTTGCTGCTGGAAAATCGGTTTGTAAATTCAAATCCATTATCCGTCTGAACGCATTCGACCTTTATGCCTTTACGAGAAAAGGCGCGAACCACTTTTTTCAGAAAATCTGCTGACGAATAGGAACTTTGTTCGGGGTAGGCGCCCAGAATGCGATAGCGCGAGTATTCATCAATGGCGGTATATTGGTAAAGACGGAGCTCTTTATCGGCGATACAGCGTCTGGGAACAACCTTGACGTCAATCTGGATCCGCTCTCCAGGATGCGTCATTTTCTCGTAAGGCTTGGCCTGATGCTTTTTCTTGGTTGCGGATGGTTTGATTAGCCCTTCGCGACGCATGCAGCGAAACAGACTTTCAACGGTGCGGGAATATCCTCTTTTCTTTAACCGATACCACAGCTCGGTAAGCCCGAGCTTGGGATTCCGGCGGCGCATATCACGAATGAGTTTGAGTTCTTCCTCTGTATGCTGCCTGGGATGACTGTGAGGCCTTCTGGACTGACAGCCAAGGGATTCTACCGTCCCGTCCCAGCGACTGCGCCAGAAGTAGATGTAGGAGCGTCCTTTGTTGTATTTGCGGCTGGCTCGGCTAACGCCATACTTCTCTGCGTACTTCATCAGGGATTGCCGATACCTCATGTCCTGTGTTATACTGTTGCTCATGAAGGGTATGGCTCCTTTCTGGTAGGTTGGGTGTGGTAGCTTTAACTATAACCGAAATTGCCATATCCTTCTATTCTTTTTTCTCAATGTCCAAGATGTATTGTAGTCCTACACTGCGCTTATTTTTTAGCGTTCTTCCCGCGCGGTTTGCGCTTTTTCGCGCGAATACCAGTGTTTTATGCATTGTTTTCGCCTGTTCCCGCCGCGCCTGACGACCGGCCGCCGGCCCTGTTTCTATATATAAGGGGTAATCTGTCATTTGGGCGTTCTTTTGCGGGGCCCTCCCTCATACAGTTAAGACAGATGCCATGCCAGTGAGGAGGACTGCCCTTGATTGCCAGAGATCAGACCCCGAATGAATGCGAACAGATTTACGATCTGCTCCTTCCCTACGCCGATATGCCCGGCGTGCGCCGCGTGCTGCAGGACGCCCAGGAGGTTTCGCGCCTGCTCGCGCTCTACTCCTTCCGTACGCCCCAGCTCGCCGACCGGCTCTACGACATGCTTTGGGAGCGCTACCGCTACGAGATCTACGCGCTCTATGGCGGGCATGCGCTCCGCCGCCAGACAGACAGCAGCTACATCCGCCTTCAGCAGCTCCTGAGCGCGCTGCTGCGCGTCGCGGCCTCCCGCGCGTGCAGCGAGGGACGCCTCGCGCTCACGCCCTCCCAGATCGCGCAGGGCGACGGGCTGTTTCTCCGGGCACTTCAAAATGCAGCGGGACGCGGATAAATCCGCGCCCCGCATTTCCTGATTGTCCGGTTTATTCGACGCCGCACTCGGCCTTCAGCTCCTGCTGATAGGCGTCGCGGATCGCGCCAAAGGTTCTCTCGTCCTTCATGCCCACAGGCTGGCCGTCGATCTCGCGGATGCGGCAGGTCAGCGCGCTGGAGCTGGAGAAGAACACCTCGTCCGCCGCCATCATCTCCTCAAGCGTGAAGGGGCGCTCCTGCACCGGGATGCCCAGTTTCGCGCAGATTTTGAGGATGTGCGCGCGTGTGATGCCCGGCAGGATCAGGTTGTCGCAGGGCGCGGTGATGAGCGTGCCGTCCTTGATGATGTGCACGTTGGAGTGGGAGCACTCGGTCACGCGCTCGCCGCGGTGGAAGATCGTCTCGTCGCAGCCGGCCTCTTCGGCGCGCTGATTCGCGATGACCGCAGGCAGCAGGTTGATCGTCTTGATGTTGCAGTGCAGGAAGCGCGTGTCCTCCATCGTGATGCAGCGGTAGACGCCGAACGGATCGCGCATCGCGTTGGGGCGCACAAACGCCCAGATGCTCGGCGTGGGGCCGGCGTTCTTGTAGGCATGGCCGCGCGGGCCGACGCCGCGCGTCACCTGCCAGTACAGGAAGAGCACATCGCCCTCCACCTGACGCACGAGATCCATGAGCATGGCTTTCATGTCTTCCTTCGTCATCGGGATGTCGATGTCGATCAGCTTCGCGCTGCGGTAGATGCGGTCGATGTGATCGTCAAACGCCATCGGCACATGGTTGACGACACAGGTCGCGTCGTAAACGCCGTCGCCAAAGTAGCAGGCGCGATCGTTCATCGGAACCATCATCTCCTCGATGAGGCCCGTCCTTCCGTTGTAATAGGCGATATTCTTCATTCCTTGTTTCCTCCCTTGCCACAATCGCTCCGCCTCGGCAGGTGCCCCTCCCTCCGCGGGCCAACGCCCTTTCGGGCCATAATCTCCATGATCATTTGCGTGCAAACGCCGCGATCTCCCGATCGACCTCGTCCTGCGCCGCTCTTTGGATGCGGCGGATGAGCGCCTCGTCCTTTCCGCCGACCGGCACGCCGTCGATCTCGCGGATGCGACAGCACAGCGCGCTGCAGCTCGTGAAAAAGATCTCGTCCGCCGCCATCATCTCCGCGACCGTGAAGGGCTGCTCGAGCACGGGAATGCCCAGCTCACGGCATTGCGCGATGCGATGCGCCCGCGTGATGCCCGGCAGAATCAGGTTGTCGCAGGGCGCCGTCTGAAAGACGCCATTCCTCAGGATATGCACATTGGAGTGCGCGCATTCCGTCACCCGCTCGCCGCGATGCAGAATCGCCTCGTCGCAGCCGAGCGCCTCGGCGCGCTGGGTGTAGAGCACGCTGGGCAGCAGATTGATCGTCTTGATGTCGCAATGCAGGAAGCGCGTGTCCTCCGCCGTGATGCAGCGGTAGTCCCTGTCCATCGGGTCGAGCACGTCTGGCCGGACGAACGCCCACAGACTCGCGCGCTCCCCGGCAAAGCGATAGGCATGCCCGCGCGGGCCGACGCCGCGCGTCGCCTGCACATAGACCATCGCCGTCGGGCTGTCTACCTGCGCGCACAGATCCAGCACCAGCGCGCGCAGCGCCTCAAAGGGCATCGGAATCCGGATGTCGACCTTGTCCGCCGAGCGGTAGAAGCGGCGCAGATGGTCGTCAAGCGACAGCGGAACATGCTCTGCGGTGAACATCGCGTCGTAGATGCCGTCGCCAAAGTAGCAGGCGCGGTCGTTCATCGGCACCATCATCTCTTCGATCGGGCCGGTCTTTCCGTTGTAATAGGCGATATTCTCCACGTCTTTCTCTCCTTCGCCGTTGTCACGGACGGGGAGCGCCGCGCGCGCCCGATCCGGCTCCTATGATACTCCCGCTTGGTGCATTTGTCAAACGATTCGTTCGCATTTTTCTTCATTTTCTTTCCGCTTTCGACGGATTGCCTGTCCATTCTGCATGGATATTCCCTTTTTCATGCAAAACAGTCCGCTCTCTTCCGTATCCTGGCAAACTATGCTATAATAAGCACATCGGCATGCGTCCCTGAGCCGCGCAAAGGAAGGAGATCGCCATGGAAAACCCGCTTTGCTCGATTATCGTCCCCATCTACAATTCTGCCATCGACCTGGTGCCCTGTCTGGAGAGCATCCGGCATCAAAAATACGAGAACCTCGAGATTCTGCTGGTCAACGACGGCTCGAGCGATTCCAGCCTGGAAATCTGCCGCATGTATGCGCGGCTTGACCCGCGCATCGTCATCATCGACAAGGAGAACTCCGGCGTCTCGGGCACGCGCAACGTCGCCATCGAGCATGCGACCGGCAAATACCTGCAATTCGTCGATTCCGACGACTATCTCGACGTCAACGCGACGCGGCTGATGGTCGAGGCGATGGAGGAAAACAAGGTCGACCTGCTGCTGTGCAACTACTGCTCCGTGACGCGGGACGACAAGATGCAGGTCTTCGGCTTTCTCCCGCCGGACACGCGGATGGACAAGGCGCAGTTCGCCCGCTATCTGATGGAGGAGCCGGCGAGCTTCTATTACGGCGTGATGTGGAACAAGCTCTACCGGCGCGACATCATCATGGAGCACGACATCCGCTGCAACGAGGAATTCACCTGGTCGGAGGACATGCTCTTCAACCTCGAGTACATCCGCTATGCCGAGAGCTTCTATTCCCTGCGCACGCCGGTGTACTACTACGTCCGCCAGAAGAAGGGCTCGCTCTCCGCGAAGGTGACGCCCGCGAAGGTGCTCTCCACGAAGGCGTCGCTCTTCAAATACTACAAGCAGCTCTACATCGACCTCGGGCTCTACGACAAGTACAAGCTCCAGATCTACGCCTATCTCGTCGCGATGGCCAAGGACATGTGACAGCCCTCATGGGCGGGGAGAAACGCAGCTATATCCCCGCAGAGCAGGACGATTTGATCCGATCGTCAGCATGACACAAGGAAGGGAGCCCGGGGAAAAACCCGGACTCCCTTCTTCGCTTCGCGCAGATAAAAGCGCTTAAGCCAAGGAGAAAAGTTACTTCTTCTCCTCCGCCTCTTTGGCCTCATCCTCATACATCTTGTAGAGCTGCTTCCAGTAGCGGTCGTCGTAGCCCTCCCAGACCGGCTCGACCTTGGAAGCCTCGTTCATGAAGTAGAAGACGTCGCGGCCCAGCTCAAAGCGGCCCTTGTTGGTATGCATGTCGATCGTCCACTCGGGGACCTCTGGCACGATGCCCTTCTCATTTTCCTTCATGATGATGTTCTTGATCTGGTCCGTCGAGCGCTCCTTCTTGCAGCGGCAGAGGTAGCGGATGGCGTACAGGAAGAAGATCGGGCGGTCGCCGTCGCCATAGGGATACTCCTTGCGCAGCTCGTTGCAGGTCTTCACGATGACGCAGGCGTTCGGGTCGCCGAAGCCGATGTCCTCGATCGGGATGACCATCAGGCGCGTCCACATCTTGTCCTCGTGGAAGGGTGAGGTGACGTAGAGCTCATACGCCATGCGCATGGCGGTCTCCTCGTCGCCGCGGCGGATGCACTTCTGCAGCGCGGAGATCACGAGATCGGCGCTCAGCCCGTGCTTGGTCTTGGTATAGGCCCAGGGATCGTAATACTCAGCCATGTTGGTTCTTCCTTTCATGATTGCATGGAAACAGGGAAAGCACCGAAATGCCTCCCCTGCCCCTGTTCATCCGTCAATCCAATGCTCAGCGGTTGGCCAGATCGGTCAGCGTCTGAGCGACGTCCGCGCCGTGCTCCAGAATATTCTGGATCGCGGTCGTGGCGTCAGAGCGCAGCGCAGAAGCGCCGTCGAAGCCCGCATAGGTGTAGAAGGCATCCGCCTGGGCGCTCTCGGCCTTCTGGGCCGTGCCGGCGGCCGCCTGCCATTCCTCGGACTCCGCGACAGACTTGAGGTACGGCATGAACGCCTCGGAGGTCGTCACCGCGAAGACGTTCTCCGGCTGCTGCAGATGGCGCAGGAAGAGCCAAGAGGCCAGGCGTGCGGCTTCGTTCTCATTCACGTCCATGATGGCGTAGACGAAGTTCTCGGAGTAGTCGGCCGGCACGTTGGCCCAGCCTTCCTTGCCCTGCGGAATCGGCGCGCAGGCCCAATCCATCGTCGTGCCCTCGGGAATCTTGTACTGGATCCACTGCGCCTCGTTGCCGGAGCCGACATACAGCTGCACGTCGCCCCTGCCGAACGGGCCGGAGAAGTAGTAGTCCTCGCCCGCCGTGCGGAAGATGCCGGCGTCGATCTGATCCTTGTACCACTGGATCGCGTCGATGGTCGTCTGCAGGTTGTCGCCGCCGAAGAGGATGTTGCCCTCGCTATCGGTGTAGCCCGCGCCGGCCTGCGTCGCCAGCGTCGTGAAGGTCTTGAAGGGATCGTCCCAGCCAAACGCCGGGCGGCCGGTGATCTCGGTGATCTTCGTGCAGACCTCCACCATCTCGTCCCAGGTGGTCGGCACGCTCAGGCCGTTCTCCTCAAAGAACGTCACGTTGTAGTACATGACCTCGCCGGAGACGTAGCCCGGGAGCGTGTAGATGCCCGGCTCGGTGTAGGAGGAGCCGAGGTTGACGAAGAAGTCATAGTAGTCGGACAGATCGAGGCCGTATTCCTCGGACTCGATGTACGGCGTCAGATCGACGATGCACTGCGCCAGCAGGTAGTCTGGCACATAGGTCGCCTCGGTCATGACGACGTTGGGCACGCCCGCGCCGGCGCGGATGGCCGCGATGAGCTGCGTCTCCAGCGCTTCAGTGCCGCCGGAGATGATCTGCATGTCCACGGTGATGCCGTACTGCGCGCCGATACCGGCGTTGAACGCATCCACCACGCCCTTGAGGTCCGCGTCATAGGTCTCGTTGTCCAGCATCTCCCAGAACGTGATCGTGATCGGTTCGGTGATCACGCTCTCGACGGAGTCAGCCGAGCACACAGCCGCGCCAAACACCATGAGCGCAGCCATCAGGAGGGTCAGGAGCTTTTTCATGTACAATACCTTCTTTCTTGTATTACATAAAGACTGCCATGCGGCCCTGCCGCCTGCTCAGCCTTTGATGCCACCGTTTGCCACGCCGGAAATGATCTGCTTGTGGAAAAGGACGTAGAAGATGACCATGGGAATGACCGTGATGCAGGCCGCCGCCATCAGGTAATGGTAGTTGGCAGAGGCCATGTTGCGGAAGGTCATGAGGCCGGAGGTGATCACCCTGTGCTCGTCGCTGCGCGTGACCATGTTCGGCCACATGAAGGCGTTCCATTGGCCGATGAAGGAGAGAATCGCGATCGTCGCAATCGCGTTCTTGTTCATCGGGATGACGACCTTCCAGAGGAACTTGAAGTCCGGGCAGCAGTCGACCTTCGCGGACTTGAAGAGCGCCGGGGGCATCTGCGTGAAATACTCCCGGAGCATAAAGATGTAGAAGCCGTTGGCCAGCGAGGGCAGCGCAATGCCCAGGAACGTATCCAGCAGCCCCAGATCCGCGATCGTCTCGTAGTTCTGGATGATCAGCATCTCCTCGGGCACCATCATGGTCAGCATGAACAGGATGAAAAACACGTTCTTGAAGGGGAATTCATAGATGGTGAACGCGTAGGCGCCCAGAATCGAGAACAGCAGTGTGCCCGCGACCGAGATCGCGCAGACAGCCAGCGTATTGCGATAGTAGAACAGGAATGGCTTGAGATTCCAGGCGTAGGCGTAGTTCTCCCACTGCGGCTTGGCCGGCAGCCAGATCGGCGGGATGGCGGTCGATTCATACGCCGTCTTGAGGGAGGAGAGCACCATATAGATAAACGGGAAAAACAGGATCAGCGCGCCGATGGTCAGCGCGGCGTATTTGAGCGCTGTCAGAACGGCGCCGCGCGTATCTTTGATCTTCATCCGGGTCCCTCCGTCAATAATAGTGCACGAACTTTCTGGAAATCACGCGCTGCAGAATGGTCAGGCTCATGATCACGATCAGGAACAGCACGGCGGCCGCCGCCGCGTAGTTGACCTCGCCGCGCACAAAGAAATAGTAGTAGATGTAGTAGGCGATCGTGATGGCGCAGTTGCCGGAGCCTGCCGTCTGGGAATTGACGGACGTGAAGAGCGCGAAGACCTCGTTGTACGTCCGGGCGACGTAGATGACGGAGACGATGATCACCATCCAGAACGTCGGCGAGAGCAGCGGCAGCGTGATACGGAATAGCGTCTTGCCGGGCTTGGCGCAGTCGATCTTCGCCGCCTGGTAGACCTTCTTGTCGATCTTCTGAAGGCCGGCCAGGAAGAGGACGATCTTGAAGGCCAGGCCGTTCCAGATGCAGAAGATGCACAGCGCCCAGATCACCTTGGTGCTGTCCGTCAGCCAGGCGATCGGCTCGACCCCGAACAGGCCGAGGAAGTAGTTGATGTAGCCGTGCTGGCTGTGGAAGAGCGTGTAGAAGACCGTGCCGATGGCGACCGTCGAGGTGACATAGGGCGTGAAGAAGAGCGTCTGGAAGAAGCCCTGCAGCCGCTTGATGGAGTTGAGCATCAGCGCGATGGCCAGCGAGAGGATGACCGTCGTCGGCAGCGCGACGAGGATCAGGATGCCCGTGTTCCTGCAGGCGAGCCAGAAGGTCTTGTCATTCAGGACATACTTGAAGGAGGCGAGGCCGAAGCCCGTGCCCTTGGAGATGATGTAGACGTATTTCTCGTAGAACGCCGTGCGCAGCACCGCCAGCATCGGATAGAACACGAAGAGCACGAACACGATCAGCGGCGGAAGCAGGTAGAGCCATGCCTTCGGGCTGGCGACGAGCAGCTCCCCGTTCTTGCCCGTAATCAGGCGGGGCTTTCTCTTTTTCTTTTCTCCGATTTTCATCTGACACGCGCCCCCGTCTTTTCGTCAAAGAAGTAGCAGCGGTTCTCGCGCAGGGAGAGCGAAATGCTGTCGCCCGCGCGCAGCACGGTCGCGGCGTCCGCGATGGCCTTGACCTTCTGCCCGGCCAGCGTGAATTCGATGATCTGGTCCTGGCCGCGCTGCTCCACGCGCGTGAGCGTCACGCGCAGGCCGTCGCCGGGCACCCAGGCCTCCGGACGGATGCCCAGGCGGAAGCTGCCGACGAGGTCGGCGGCAAGCGGGAGAACGGCTCCGTCCTCCAGCGCAATGCGTCCCTCCCCGGCGCGGACGTTCAGGTAGGAGATCATCGGGTTGCCCAGGAAGGAGGCAACAAACTCGTTGCAGGGATTCATGTACATCTCATGCGCGGGCGCAATCTGCTGGACGACGCCCTTCTTCATCAGGACGATCCTGTCCGTGATGCTCATGGCCTCCTCCTGATCGTGCGTGACGAAGATGGTCGTGACCTTCGTCTCCTGCTGAATGCGGCGGATCTCCTGGCGCATCTCGATGCGCAGGCGCGCATCCAGGTTGGAGAGCGGCTCGTCGAGCAGCAGCACCTTCGGCTTCTTGACCAGCGCGCGGGCGATCGCGACGCGCTGCTGCTGGCCGCCGGAGAGCTGGCCCGGCTTGCGCCTGAGGTATTCCTCGATCTGAACGAGTTTCGCCGTCCGCTGAACCTCCTCACGGATCTCCTCGCGGGTGTAGCGCTTTCCCGTTTCGGGATTCTTGATGTTCGTCAGCGGGAAGGCGATATTGTCCGCCACGGACATGTGCGGATACAGCGCGTAGTTCTGGAAGACGAGCCCGATGTTGCGTTCCTCGGGCATCGCGGTCGTGACATTCTGCTCGCCGAACCAGATTTCGCCCTCGGTGACGTTCTCAAGGCCCGCAAGCATGTAGAGCGTGGTCGATTTGCCGCAGCCGCTCGGCCCGAGCAGACCCGTCAGCTCGCCGTCCTCAAACGTCAGATTCAGGCGATCGACGGCCACGGCGTCGTCAAAGCGTTTGGTCAGATCCTTCAGGACAATCTTCATTCTCTTCTGCCTCCATCCTCCGAAGCCGAGGGCCGGGCCGCTGCCTCTTCCCGCAGCAGGCTGTCCGGCCGGCGAATCCGTCGGCTCTTCACATTGATACCGCTATTATACCGGGTTTTTGTGACCCTTTCAAGAATTCTCGAGTCAATTATACGGGTTATTTGCAAAATGATGTTCCTGCCCGGCTTTGGCTTCGTTCCGTGCCTTGGGAACACACAAAAAAGGGCGTCTCCGCCCTCCCCCCGCCGAAGCGGCGGGAGGAAGGCGAAGGCGTCCTCGGTAGCACATCAGCCCTTGACAGCGCCAGCCGTCACGCCGTCCATGAACTGGCTCTGGGCGAGGAAGAACACGACCAGAGACGGGAGGATGGAGATCAGCGAGACCGCCATGACGCGGTTCCAGGAGAAGCCGGTGTCCGCGTCCATGCTCATGCGCACGAACAGCGTCGCCGGATAGCGGGCCGGGGAGTTGACGTAGAGCAACGGGCCCATGAAGTCGTTGCTCGACCACATGAACTGGAACAGGCCTGCGGAGACCATCGCCGGCCAGAGCATCGGCACGAGGACGAGAACCAGCGTCTGCATGATGTTGCAGCCGTCGATCTTCGCCGCCTCGTCCAGCTCGCGCGGGATGTTGCGCATGAACTGAATCAGCATGTAAACGAAGTAGGTCTCCTGCGCAAACAGCGAGGGCACGATCAGCGCGAGGTAGTACGGCGAATCGACCCAGCCGAATTTGCGGTACATCAGGAACTGCGGAATGTTCAGCACGACCTGCGGCAGGAACAGCGTCGCCATCAGCAGCGCAAAGAGCGCGTTGCGCCCGCGGAAGCGGAAGCGGCCGAAGCCGTACGCCGTGATCGTGGAGGAGATGACGGTGAAAAGCACGCGCGGGAGCACATACTTGTAGGTATTGAGCATCGCGCGCCAGATGTTGATGTCTCCGCCGTAGTCGTTCATCGCGGCGCGGTAGCCGTCCAGCGTCGGACGCGACGGGATCAGGCTCAGCGTGGAGAAGATCTCGTTGTTGTCCTTGAAGGTCGCGCTGACCATCCACAGCAGCGGATAGACCATGAACACGCCCACGCCGATGAGAATGACGTAGCGGATCGTGGTGCTCATCAGATGCTGCACCTTGAGGTTCGCGCGCTTGAACAGGAAGCGGTAGACCACGATAAAGAGCACCAGCGCGCCCAGCACAAGGTAGAAATTTTTGAGCTGCGCCACGGACTGCGCAAACGCGCCGGGCATTTTCGCGCACGCCGACGTTCTCGCAGGCGACCGGATGAATCGACCAGGCCGGGCTGTTGCGTAGCGTGCTGCCCGCCTCCAGATGCAGCTCGACGTGGCTGCGCAGCACGAGTCCGCCGGTCAGATAGTCCCCCGCCGGCACGACGACGCGTCCGCCTCCCTGCGCCGCCGCCGCGTCTATCGCGCGCTGAATCGCCTCCGTGCAGAGCCTGCCGTCCGCCGCAGCCCCGAACTCCGTAATCAACATGGTCAAGCCTTCCCCTTTCCGTCCGTGATTTCCGTTTTTTCACTCTGTAAGTCCTTCTGCAAAGCTCCGGCCCCGGTCGCAAAGCAATGGGATTTACAGCATCTCGTCGGAGATGCAACCGGCATCATGCCGGTTGCACAGGCTGCCGCGTCCTCACCGGGATACGCGCTTGCCCGCCAGCGCACTCCATGCTACAATATCCATACACAGGTTCAGTATATTCGATGTTGCGCAGGAGGTCAATATGTCTGCTGAGAATGTTTGTACTATTTCACCAAATCTGGAGGAATGCGTCCTGCAGCGCGCCCTCGATTTCCTGCCGCGGGACGGCTCCCCTGCCGTGCTGCGCCTCGCGCCCGGCGTCTATCGCGAAAAGGTCGTGATCAATCGGCCCAACACGACGCTCGAGGGCGCCGGCGCCGACTGCACGCGCATCGTCTGGGGCGACGCCGCCTACACCCTCCTTGCCGACGGGCGCAAGCGCGGCACCTTCCGCACGGCGACGCTGCGCACGGATGCGCCCGGTATCACGCTGCGCGGCCTGACGATTGAAAACGACGCCGCGCCCCGCGAGGCGGCGGGCCAGGCCATCGCGCTCTACGCCGACGGCGACGGCCTGCTCTGCGAGGACTGCCGCCTGCTGGGCGCGCAGGACACGCTCTTCACTGCGCCGCTCCCTCCCAGGGAGATCGAGAAGGACGGCTTCATCGGCCCCAAGCAGCATGCGCCGCGCATCCCGCAGCACCACATCTACCGGCGCTGCCTGATCAGCGGCGACGTCGACTTCATCTTCGGCGGCGCGGCCGCGTGGTTTGACCGCTGCACGATTCAGAGCATCGACGGCCGCAGCGACCGCAGCATGCCCTACGTCGGCTATGCGACCGCCGCCTCGACGCCGGAGGGCCAGCGCTTTGGCTACGTCTTCTCCCATTGCCGCTTTGTCGGCGAGGGCGTGCCCGAGGGCAGCGTCTACCTCGGCCGCCCCTGGCGCGAATACGCCAAAACGGTGCTGATCGACTGCGAGCTGGGCGCGCATATCGCCCCCACAGGCTTTCACGACTGGAACAAGCCTGCCGCGCACGACACCACCTTCTACGCGGAATGCGGCAGCTTCGGCCCCGGCGCCAGCGGGGAGCGCTGCGCCTTCTCCCATGCGCTCAGCCGCGGGGAGGCCGACGCGCTCACGCCTTCTTTCTTCCTCGCGCACTGGCGGGCGTGACGGTCATTCCCCAATCCAGCGATGCAGGAGCGCGCATTCCTCCCGCGCCATGCCGGGCCAGACGTCCTCGCGCAGCGCGCAGAGATCGTCGTTATGCGCCCGGAGCTCGGGCAGCAGGTTCGCCCAGTCCATGACGCCCTGGCCGAGGGGCCGGTTTTCCCATTTTCCCTCGCTGCCAAAGACGCCGTCCTTGACGTGCAGCACGAGAATCCGGTCGCCAAACAGCGAAAGCGCCCGGTCAAGCAGCTTCCTCTGCGCCTGCGGCGCGGTCGTCTCCCGCGTCACGAGGTTGGCCAGATCCAGCACGACGCCCAGATGGTCGCTGCCCACATCGTCAAGCAGGCGGCGGGTCATCTCCGGCGTATTGAGCGTATGATAGGAAACCGGCTCGATGCCCACCCGCGCGCCGCACTGCTCCGCGACCGCGACCGCGCTTTTCACGAAGTCGAGCAGGCGCTGATACGCCGCCTCCCGCTCCGATTCGGGGAAGGTGAAGTGCGTGGTCTCCGTGCCGACACAGTCCGCCCCCAGCCGCACGCTGGCGCGCAGGCACCGGGCAAAGGCCGCCTTCGCGTCCGCCAGGCGCTGCGGATCCCTGTCGCTCGCGCTGACATAGCAGCCCATGATGGGCAGCGCGATATCCCGCGCCTCAAACGCGGCGCGGATGTCCGCGATCGCCTCCGGCGTCATATACTGCTCCGCCGGCGGCGGAAAGGCCTTCGTGAAGGCGAGCTGCGTCGCGCAGAAGCCCGCCTCCGCGATCCGGCGCGCCAGCTCCTGTGGGCAGAGCCTGCCAAAGTCATGTCCCCGCATTCCGATCCTCATCGCAATTCCTCCCGTTATTCAAGGTGATTCCATCTTAATCCCGCCGGAATGGGCCGTCAAGTGCGTTTTTCATTCCAGCGCGCCAACCCCGCGTTTTTTCGCAGGCCGCCGTCCTGTTCGCAGGGGGCTGCCGATAACGCGATTTGTGCCCTTTTCGCTGATTGCATAAGTGTTTTGTTATGTATTGCATATTCTTCTTTGTCTTTGTCTTTCCGCCGTTTGACATGTATAATAGGATCAGCATGGAGTTTTTCCTTGATGACAAAGGAGCGTGTTTCAAATGATCAAACTGTATGATCAGGGCGTCTATCTGGTCGATGGGCAGGAGCTCATCACGGATCCCGCGCAGCTTGCAGCGCGCGTCGGCCGCCCTGTCTCCCAGCAGGAAGCCGCCCAGGGCACCATGGCCTACGGCATCCTCAAGGCGCACAACACCAGCGGCGACATGGATCGCCTGCAGATGCGCTTTGACAGCCTGACGAGCCATGACATCACCTATGTCGGCATCATTCAGACGGCCCGGGCCTCCGGCATGAAGGAGTTCCCGATGCCCTATGTGCTCACGAACTGCCACAACAGCCTCTGCGCGGTCGGCGGCACGATCAACGAGGACGACCATCGCTTCGCGCTCTCCGCCGCGCACAAATACGGCGGCATCTACGTGCCCACGAACATCGCCGTCATCCACAGCTACAACCGCGAGATGATGGCCGGCTGCGGCCGGATGATCCTCGGCTCCGACAGCCATACGCGCTACGGCGCGCTGGGCACGATGGGCGTGGGCGAGGGCGGCGGCGAGCTGGCCAAGCAGCTGGTCGGCCGCACCTACGACGTTGCCCGCCCGGGCGTCATCGCCATCTATCTGACCGGCTCCCCGCGCCCCGGCGTCGGCCCGCAGGACGTCGCCCTCTCGATCGTCGGCGCGGTCTACGCCAACGGCTACGTCAAGAACAAGGTCATGGAGTTCGTCGGCCCGGGCGTTGCGAATCTGCCGATCGAATACCGCAACGGCATCGACGTCATGACGACCGAGACGACCTGCTGGTCCTCCATCTGGGAGACGGACGCGCGCACCGAGGAATACCTCGCCATCCACGGCCGCCCCGAGGCCTACCGCAAGCTCGCGCCCGCGCCGGTCGCCTACTACGACGGCTGCGTCTATGTCGACCTCTCCACCGTCGAATGCACGATCGCCCTGCCGATGCATCCCAGCTACGCGCTGCCCATCAACGAGCTCAAGGCGAACGCGAAGGAGATCCTCACAGCCTGCCAGGAGCGCGCGAACGCGCAGATCACCGGCGCGCGCCTCGACCTCGTCTCCAAGATTCGCGACGGCGAAATCTATGTCGACCAGGGCATCGTCGCGGGCTGCTCCGGCGGCACCTACGACAACGTCTGCGCCGTCGCGGATATCCTGCGCGGGCGCAGCTGCGGCAACGGCGTCTTCCGCCTGAGCGTCTATCCGGGCAGCATGCCGGCCCTGAGCGAGCTGATGAAGAACGGCGCGCTCGCCGACCTCGTCTCCGCCGGCGCGATTCTGCGCGAATGCTTCTGCGGCCCCTGCTTCGGCGCGGGCGACACCCCGGCCAACGGCGAGCTCTCCATCCGTCATACGACGCGCAACTTCCCCAACCGCGAGGGCAGCAAGCCCGGCGAGGGCCAGATGGCCGGCGTCGCGCTCATGGATGCGCGCTCCATCGCCGCCACGGCGATCAACGGCGGCCGCCTGACCGCCGCGACCGACCTTGACATCGAATACACCGAGCGGCCGTATCACTTCGACAGCTCCATCTACGAGAAGCGCGTCTACAACGGCTTTGGCAGGCCCGAGCCCGAGCATGAGCTTCGCATGGGCCCGAACATCAAGGACTGGCCGAAGCTGCCGGAGCTCTCCGACGATCTGCTGCTCCAGGTGGTCTCCTTCATCACCGATCCCGTCACGACGACGGACGAGCTGATCCCCTCCGGCGAGACCTCCTCCTACCGCTCCAATCCGCTGCGCCTGGCCGAGTTCACGCTCTCGCGCAAGGATCCGGGCTATGTCGGCCGCGCGAAGGCCGTGCATGCGCTGGAGACCGCCCGCGAGGAGGGCGCAGTGCCCGAAGAGGTGCAGCGCGTGTACGCGGCGCTTGAAGGCGTCTGCAGGGTCGATCCGCACAAGACCGTCATCGGCTCCACGATCTACGCGCGCAAGCCGGGCGACGGCTCCGCGCGCGAGCAGGCCGCGAGCTGCCAGCGCGTGCTCGGCGGCGCGGCGAACATCGCCGGCGAATACGCAACCAAGCGCTACCGCTCCAACTGCATCAACTGGGGCATGACGCCGCTGCAGACGAAGGACGAGGCCGCGCTCTCGCTGGGCTGCTGGGTGTTCGTTCCGGGCCTGCGCAAGGCGATTCTCTCCGGGGAGACTGAGCTTGACGCCTACGTCGTCGCGCAGGACGGCGACGTGCGCAAGACCCATCTGTTCATGGATCCGCTCACGCCGGCCGAGCGCCAGATCATCGCCGACGGCTGCCTGATCAACTACTACCGCAGCCACTGATTCCGCCCCCTTTCACAGCCCCCGCTTCCGCTCTCCTCCGAAGGCGGAAGCGGGGGCTTTTTTTTGCGCGCTAAAAGCTCAGCCGCCGCAGGGGAACGGTCCTCCTGCGGCGGCTGAATTACTCTGTAAGTCCCTCTGCAAAGCTCCGGCCCCGGTCGCAAAGCAATGGGATTTCATTCTTTCGTCGGAGATGCAGCCGGCATCATGCCGGTTCAGATGAGGATGAGGTCGTCAGGTCAATCCTCAAAGGTATACGGCTTGATCTGCCGCACGACGTCGAGGATCGTGCCGTCGCGCGCCTCGAGCACGGCGACGACCTTGTCCTCAAACTGCACGTCGTCCGGGCGGCCGACGATGCTGTACGCCTTCTCCTTGAGGCTCTCGATGGTGACATGCGGGATGCCCGCGTCATCCAGGCACTTGATGAGGTCGGGGCGAAGCGGATTGACCGCGATGCCGTAATCGGTGACGAGCACGTCGACGCAGTCGCCCGGGGTTGTGACGGTGACGACCTTCTCGCAGACCGTCGCCATGCGCCCGCGGATCAGCGGCGTGACGATGATGCAGACCTTGCTGCCCGCGGCGGTATCCGGGTGTCCGCCCGGCGCGCCGCGAAGCACGCCGTCCGAGCCGGTCAGCACGTTGACGTTGAAGCCCGTGTCGATCTCCAGCGCGGCGAGCACGACGAAGTCGAGCTTGTTGACGAAGGCGCCCTTGTTTGCCGGGTTGGCGTACTGGCTCGCGCTCATCTCATAGTGGCCGGGCGTCTGATTGATGGAGTTGACGGCATCCAGGTCAAAGTCCTGCACGTCGATGACCTTGCCGACCTTTCCCTTCTTGAGCAGCTCGACCATCGGGCCGCAGATGCCGCCGATCGCCCAGCCCATCTTGATGCCGCGCTCGTCCATGTATTTCTCGAGGAAGAGGTTGGCCGCAAGGCTCGGGCCGCCGACGCCCGTCTGGAAGGAGAAGCCCTCCCTGAAGTACGGCGTAGAGGCGATGACCTTGGCGACGTTTTCCGCCATCATCAAATCGCGCGGGTTCTGGCTGATGCGCGCTGCGGCGGAGGCGATCTTCTTCGGGTTGCCGATGGAATCGACGACGACCACGGCGTCCACGTCAATCGCCTCGACGGAGGCGGGCATGTTCGGGAAATCCACGAGGCAATCCGTGATCACGACGACGTGATCGGCATATTTCGCGTCCGTCATCGCATAGCCCAGGCTGCCGCAGTTGCTCTTGCCGCCGATGCCCCGGCTGTTGCCGACGCAGTCGCTCGTCGGCGCGGCGACGAAGGCGATGTCGATGTGCACCTCGCCCGCCTCGATGGCGCGCGGACGGCCGCCGTGGCTGCGGATGATCGCGGTGGTCTTGAGCTTGCCCTCGGAGACCACCTGGCCCATGCGGCCGCGGATGCCGGAGGTCTGGATGCCGACGATCTTGCCCTCCTCGATGTAATCCGCAATGGGATCATGCGCCTCGCCCAGCGACGTCGCGGCGATGGTCAGATCCTTGAGCCCGAGCTCCTCGATCGCGGCCTTCATGACCATGTTGACGACGAAGTCGCCGTTGCGCAGATGATGATGGAAGGAGAAGGTCATGCCGTCCCGCGCGCCGCACTGGCGCAGCGCGTCGGCGATCGTCTCCACGATCTTGCTCTCCTGCGGGCGCTCGTAGATGCGCGTGCGCGGGGAGGCCTTCTGCACATACTTGCCGTCCATGTAGTTCTTGCCCTGGTAGACCTCCTTGCCGCCCTCGAGCAGGAAGTCCGGGATCTCACGTCCGACTGCGTTTTTCATACCAACTCCCCCTCGTACATGCCGCAGGCCTTCGCCAGGCGGAGCGTGCGCTCGGCGCCCGGGATAAAGGCGATGTCGATCATCTTGCCGTTAACGGTGAACACGCCCACGCCCGCGGCGCTCTGCTCGCGGTAGGCGCGCACGATGGCCTCGGCCTGCGCGACCTCCTTCGCGGTCGGCGCAAAGAGCTCATGCACCAGGCGGATCTGCTTGGGATTGATCAGGCTCTTGCCGTCAAAGCCCATCGCCTTGTTCTGGCGCACCTCGGCCTCAAAGCCGGCCTCGTCGTCCAGATCCGTGAACACCGTGTCAAAGCACTGCACGCCCGCCGCCCGCGCCGCCAGCAGCATCTGCCCGCGCGCCGCGAGCATGTCAATGCCGCTCGGGTCGAACTTCGTCTGCATACACTTGCGGAAATCGCCGCCGGAAACCGCGACGCCGAAGAGGCGATCGCTCGCGCAGCAGATCTCGTAGGCATTAAGGATGCCCTTCGGGCTCTCGAGCGCGGCCATCAGCAGCGTGCGGCCGACCTCGACGCCGAATTCCCTCTCCGCCGCCTCGACAGCCGCCTCGACGGTCTTGACGTCGTTGGCGCTCTCGCATTTCGCGATGCGGATGCCGTCTGCCCCGCCGGCGACGCAGACGCGGATGTCCTCCTGCCAGTGCGGCGTGTCGAGGCCGTTGATGCGCACGATGACCTCCGTGCTGCCGTAATCGATCGTCGTCAGCGCGTGATAGAGGGAGAAGCGCGCGGCGTCCTTCTGGTTTTCCGCGACGGCATCCTCCAGATCGAGCATGATGGAGTCGCAGCCGTAGATGTAGGCGTCCTTGATGAGGCCCGGCTTCTGCGCGTTCATGAACATCATGGTGCGGCGCAGGCGGAAGCGCTCAGGCTTGGGTCGCTTGATCATCGAATGACACCTCCCCACGGGATGCCGGCATCGCTCTTGCCGCAGCTGCGCATCACGGCGCATTCCACACGCGCCTTGAGGGTGCAGTCCAGCGCGCCCTTGTCCACCACAGTCACCTTGCCGCCGGTCACGCCCAGGCGGTCAAGCGTCTCCAGCACGGTCGCGCGGATCTGCCTGCCGTACTGGTTCATGACGCTCGAGGAGATCTCCAGCTCGACGCGGCCCTCGCCCGGTTCGACGGTCACGAGCGCGTCGCTGGACTCGAGCGTGCCAGCCATTGCGTTTTTTTCAATCTGCATAATCTGTTTCCTGCCTTCCCTTGTTTTTCCTGTCATCCCAGCACATGCACCACAAAGCTCAGAATGCTCGGGAAAACCAGCACAACGGTAATCAGACGAAGCACCTGCAGGACGATCAGCTTCGCGTTGCTGATGCCCAGGTCGGCGCTGATGAGCGCCATGTCGCTCGCGCCCGCAGGCGTTGCGGCCAGCATCGATTCGGCCCTTTCAAAGCAGCCGGCACGATACAGCAGCGCCCCGATGACGAAGCAGGCGGTCGTATAGGACGCGATCAGGATCAGGACGGGCACGCCCAGCGTGCTGAGCCGCCGCAGCTGCTCAAGGCCCACGCTCGCGCCGACGTATGCGCCGGAGAGCACCTGCGCCAGCTTGCGCAGCGTCCTGGGCATCTGCGCCTTGGGATAGACGCAGGCGAAGATGATGCTGCCCAGCGTGGCAAAGCCCATCGTGCCCGCGGGCACGGGCGAAGCCTTGCCGATCAGCCCGCAAACGGTCGCGACCCCCAGCGTCAGCAGGACGTATTTCGCCTGAAACGCCTTCTTTTCTTTCTTCTTGGCCTCCAGCGATTCCTGGCCCGCGCCGGTCACAGCGCGGATCATCAGCGGGAAGACGCCGATGCCCAGAATCAGTCGGACAAACTGCATCACGACGACGACGGACGGGTCCGCGCCCATGTCTGCGGCGATCATCGGAATGTCGCTGATGCCGCCGGGCGTGCAGCACATCATCGCCGTCATCAGATCCAGGCCACTGGTTGCGGCGACGCCGAGGCCCGCCAGGATGTTGACCACCAGCAGACAACTCAGCAGGATCAGGGCGGGCTTGAGAATCGCGCGCATCTCGCGCAGATCCTCGCGCTTGATACCTGAGCCGATGAACGCGCCCGCGATGATCTGGGAGATCGTCTTCGCCGGGCCGGGCATGCAGGCCTGCCCCGTCGCAACCCCCAGCGCGCAGGCGCCGATCACGGCGCCGACCATCATGCCGCCGGGCATGTGAACCCTGTCGAGCAGATAGCCCACGGCCAGCGCGCACACAAGCGTCAGCAGAATCTGCATCGCTGTCGTCACGGCGCCGCCCCCTTTTTTGCGGATTCTTAACGGTTCAGCCCCAGCGCTGCGCCCGCTGCAGAGCGGGCGCAGACGCCGGAGCCTCAGAAGAAGCGAATCGTCTCGCCGATTCGGTGAAAGGGATTACCGCTTTGCGGCCCTGGCCTTCTTGATCAGCGGCATGACGATCGGGCTGACGAGCATGACGATGCACACGATGATCAGCACGAAGGCGATCGGATGGAGCACCGGGTTGAACATCGTGAGGATGCTGCCCTTGCTCATCAGGTAGCCGCGGGAGAAGTTCTGCTCGCACATGTTGCCCAGCACGAGGCCCAGAACGATGGCCGCGCTGTTGAGGTGGCAGGCGCGAACGATCAGGCCCAGCACGCCGGCGAGCACCATGATCTGCACGCTGGTGGCGGACATCTGATCGCCATAGGTGCCGATGAGCGCGAGCATCAGGATGATCGGGCCCAGGTAGGAATACGGAATCGCGAGGATCTGCGCGAACACCTTCGCAATCGCCATCGCGACGATGACCATCAGGATGTTGGTGACGATCATGGTCATGAAGGTCGCAGAGAGGTATTCAGGCTGGTTGGTCAGCAGCAGCGGTCCAAGCTGGACGCCCTTGAGCGTCAGCGCGGACATCATGACAGCCGCGGCGTTGCCGCCCGGGATGCCCAGGGACAGCAGCGGAACCATCGCGCCGCCGGTCGCGGCGTTGTTGGAGGCCTCGGAAGCGGCGATGCCGTCGATGATGCCGGTGCCAAACTTCTCAGGATGCTTGGAGAGCTTCGTCTCCATCGTGTAGCACATGAAGGAGGCGATGGTAGCGCCGGCGCCCGGCAGGATGCCGACGACCGTGCCGACCACGGAGCAGCGCAGCATGGTCCACTTGATGCTCCAGATCTCCTTGAGAGAGGGCATCTTCGTGTTGACCCTGCCGCCGGTGATGCCGTCCTCCGCGGAGAGGCGCTTCTTCTTCGGGTCGGTCTGTTTGAAGACCTCGGTCACGGCGAACAGACCGATGAGTACCGGGATCATGTCGATGCCGGCGAGCAGGTTGCGGCTGCCGAAGGTCAGGCGCTGCACGGCGTACATCTTGTCCTGGCCGACGCAGGCCAGCAGCAGGCCCAGCAGGCCGGAGATGATGCAGGTGAGGATGTGCTCGCTGTCCAGGCAGGTCAGAATGGACAGGCCCAGGAAAGTCACGGCGAACAGGTCGCTCGGGCCGAACTGGAGGGCCGCACGGGTCAGCGGCTGGGAGAGCAGGAACATCGCGACGGCGGAGATCAATCCGCCGATGGCGGAGGCCAGCAGCGCGACGCCCAGGGCCTTGCCGGCCTCGCCGCGCTGGGCCATGGGATAGCCGTCAAACGTCGTCGGCGCCGACGACGGAACGCCCGGAATCTTGAAGAGGATGGCGGTGATCGAGCCGCCGGTGATGGAGGAGCAGTAGATCGCCGTCAGGAAGACGATGGCCGGGATCGGATCCATCGTGTAGGTAAAGGTCAGGCCCAGGGCGACTGCCATGGTCGCGGAGACGCCGGGCAGCGCGCCGAAGATCGTGCCCAGCACGATCGCCAGGCAGACCATGAAGAACATGCCGGGGTTAAAGACCGCCGCAAAGCCGGAAGCAAGAAGTTGACCCATACTCATAACTTTTCGTCGCCTCCTTAACCGAAGATGCCCTTGACGCCCGCGACGACGGACTCAAGGAAGAGCGCGAAGTTGCGCAGGAAGCCGATCGTGCCGCGCGGCAGGTTGACGCTCAGCAATCCGCTGAAGACGACATAGAGCACCAGCGTGATGCACACGGAGGCGATCGCCAGGCGGACGAGGTTTTTCTCGCCCAAGAGCATGCCATAGCAGAAGAGCACGAACAGCGTGGTCACGATGAAGCCGACCGTCTCCAGGATCAGGGAAGCCACGACCATGATCACGATGCCCAGGAAGAGGCGGCTCTTCAGGAAGCCGGGAATGCTCTTGACAAAGGCGCTGAGGGTGAATTCCGGGTTGCCCTTGTTCTTCCTGATGATCTTGACGATGTTGATGATCAGGCAGATTTCAAGGAGAATGATGATCGTCTTGGGCCACACATCCGGCTGGAGCGCGTAGGGATTCCTCGTCACGCTCGCGGGCACAGCCGCCTCCAGCACATGGGTGAAGAATGTGAAGCCAAGGAAGATGAAGAGCAGAATGTTGATAATCAGTTCAAACACAGTGCTGCAACTCCTTTGCCATTGAGGAAAGAGGGGAAAAAAACCCCTCTTTCCGTGTTGAATTGTGCCGTCCATCCGTTCAGAAACCGTTCAGATTCTGCCCGATTTCCGTTCGAATTGTTCTCTTACTTGAGGTCGTCGTAATCCTTGACGAGGGTGCCCTGCTCGACCATGTAGTCGTGCAGATCCTTGTACTCGCTCTGGCAGAAGGCGACGGTATCCTCGCCCGGAACCGGGATCGGACGCTCGTCATACGCGGCATTGTGGGTGAATTCCTTCCAGGTGTCGGACTGCTTGGCTTCCTCGATCGCGGCGACCAGCGTGTCGATGGCCTCCTGCGGGGTGCCGGTCTTGGCGAAGATGCCGCGCCACGGGCCCATGACGGAGTTGATGCCGTTCTCAACAGAGCACTGCAGGTCGGGCGCGATGCTCATGCGGTTCTCGCACAGGGCAAGGATCGGAATGATGTCGCCGGACTCGACGAGGCCCGCGATGTCATCCCAGCCGCAGACGTACAGGTCGCAGTGGCCGCCAACCAGCGCGGAGTTCGCGTCGGAGCCGGAGGAATACGGGATCTCCAGAAGATCGAGGCCCTCGGTGGCCTGCGCCAGGGAAGCGCCGTCCACGCCGGTGGCCGTCAGCATCGCGACGGAAACCTCAAACGGATGCTCGGCGATGTACGCCTGGAGCTCGGCCCAGTTGGTGACGCCGAACTTCTCCATGGAGATCTTGGAGGCGACGATCGCGTTGATGGAGTGCACGAGCACGTCCACGCACTCGAACTCGGTCTTGAAATCCATGGACGTGTTGCCCAGCATGTCCTGGATGTAGAGGGACTGCGTGCCGAGCATGAAGGTGTAGCCATCAGCCGGCTGCTTGTAGGTGTACTCGACGCCGTTGACGCCGGAGCCGCCTTCCACGTTCACAACCTCGACCGGAACGCCGAGGATGTCCTGCAGCAGGGAGGCCATCGGACGCAGGGTGGAGTCAGCGCCGCCGCCGACGCCCCACGGGCAGACGAGATCGATCTTGCGCTCGAACTTGAATTCAGCGCTGGCGCAGGTCACGAGGGCCAGCGTCATGACAATGGCAAGAGCGAGACATACGAGCTTCTTCATTTGGGGTACCTCCTTTTTTATCCAACAGCCGGATTCGCCCCCGGCTGAAGTTGCATAGAAACCAACAAATCCCTATGGAATCGTTTTGTGCTTCTTGCGCTTTTCTTGCTGACATGATAATATAAAGTCACCCATAATGCAAATACCGTTTTATGTATATTTCCCATAACACTCGGGTTATGGAAATGCGTGGAGGCATTGTCCCATGAACATCCGTCACATCCAGTATGTTCTCACCATTCTGCGCGAGGGCTCCATCACCGCAGCCAGCAAGAAGCTCTTCGTCTCCCAGCCCGCCCTCTCCCAGACGCTCAAGCAGATCGAGCAGGATCTGGGCGCGACCATCTTCGACAGAACGACCGACCCGATCTCCCTGACCTACGCGGGGCAGCAGTATGTCGACGCAGCGCTTCAGGTGCTGGATATCGACCGCAACCTGCGCGCGCGCATCGCCGAAACCAAAAAGGAGCTGCATGGACGCCTTCGCCTGGGCATTTCCATGCAGCGGGGTTTGCAGATTCTTCCGCAGGTCATCCCGGACTTTTCCCGGATGTATCCCTATATCCGCATCGAGCTGATCGAGCACGGCAGCGCGACGCTGGAGCACATGACCGCCGAGGGCCAGTGCGACCTGGCGCTCATCACGACCAACGAAAAGCCCAACAAACTGCACTACGAGCTCATCGAGAGCGAGGAGGTCGTGCTGATGGCCGCGCGCTCCACGGAGCTCGCCCATCGCTTTTCAGACGGCGAGCCCATCGAGATCACGCAGGCGCAGAACGAAAAATTCGTCTCCATGCGCGAGGGGCACAGCGTGCGCACCATTCAGGACAGGCTCTTTGAGCGCCACCATCTTACCCCGACCATCCTCATGGAGACGACCAACATGGAGGCCGGCAAGCACGTCGCCGCGCGCGCGAACGCCGTCATGCTCATCCCCCAGGTCTATGTCACGCAGGACCTGCAGTACCGCGTGCAGTGCCATCCCGTGCTCAACAACGACTACGAGCGCCATTTCTACCTTTGCTACCGCCGGGGCATGTATCTGACGCGCTACATGACCGACTTCATCCGCCTGGTCTGCGAAAAGCTGGGCGTCCCGTTTCACCTGGGCGAATAATCCGAAAAATGCGCCAGCAGCGTCAGCGCCAGCATGTCCGCGCAGCCGCCGGGGCTGATGCCCTGCGCGGAGAGCTCCGCGTCCCACCGGGAAAGCGCGCTGCGGATGCGCGCGCTTTCCGCAGCGGCATCCACCGGCCCTGCCCCAAGCCGCGCGTAGAGCGATGCATCCATCTGCACCGCCCGCTCGCGCAGCCGCTGCGCGCCCTCCGCGCCGCCGCGGCGCAGGGCGTTGGTATCCTGCGCGCGCGCCATGAGCGCCACCAGCGCGCACAGCGCCGCCGCCTCAAAGTCCATGCCCGCCGCCAGACAGGCCTGCAGCCGGGGCAGGCCCGCTTCGCGCACGCTGGCAAAGCCGCCCGCAGCCTCCGCGCGCACGCCGCCCACGCCCTGCTCCCGGTACAGGCGCTCCCCGGCGGTGCCGCCCTCCTCCTTCGCGCAGCGCGATAGCTCCTGTGCCATGCGCGCGCGCGTCATTGCCGCGCAGCGCGAAAGCGCCGCCTGCGCATCGCTCCGCTCGCCGTCAAAGCCCATGCCCAGCGACGCGCAGAAAACGCCCATCGAAAAGACCGCGCCTTTGTGCGTGTTGACGCCGCCCGTCGCCTCGCGCATCTTTGCCTCGGCCAGCAGCCCCGGCACGCGCAGGCTGTCAAAGCAGCGCTCCTCCTCCCCTGCGCCGTGGGCCATGCCGATGCGCACGCACTGCTCAAAATACGGCCGCAGCGCGCAGGCGCTGTCGATGAACGTAAACAGATCCATGTCCCTGTGCGCGCCGGGGTTCAGGCGGTCGACCAGGCCGGGCTTGGGCGCCAGCGCCGCCTCCGTCAGCAGCGCGCGCTGGGCAAGCTGCGCGGTTTTCTGCGCAAACGCATCGGCGAAATGCCCGCGGATGATCGATTGGGCGCGCTCAAAGAGGGCCTGCGCGCTATGCGCGCGGCTACGGGCGCAGACGGCCGCGACCTCGCCGCACAGCAGGCATCGCCTCGGCGGCAGGCCGAACGCCGTGCGGGAGAGCTTCTCCCCATCCGGCGCGAGCACGTCGATGTCCAGCAGCCGGCCCATCGGGCATCCGTCCTCCAGCGCGCAGAGCCGCTGCTTGATCTCTCCTGCGCCGCCGCGGATGGCAAAGACGGCCTCCGGGCCCGTCCTCTCGTGAATCTCCGCTTCAAAGCACGGCGCCTGCGGCGCGAGAATCGCGCGGATCTGCGCCCTTCCCCAGGCAAACGCGCGCTCGATCTGCGCGTCCGTCTTGACCGGCCCGGCGATGTTCATCGTCAGGCACACGAGCACCGCGCCGGGATACCGCGAGAGCAGCGTCCGCTGCATCTGCGCGCGCGCCTCCCGCGCCGCCATCATCTCCGCGACCGTCACCTGCATGCCCGTCTGCCTCCTTCTGTCTGTTTCTTCATTGTAGCAGAAGCCCCGCGCAGGGACAAGGGCGTTTTTTCCTATGCCCGCGATAAGCCAATTTCTATAACCGCCGCGTGCGCTTTCATGCTATAATCGATTCATTCCATCCTGCCGGAGGCCCGTATGAGCGAATATACCCTCTGCCCCATCTCCCCGAGCGACCGCCGCGCCTGCCAGGCGATGGACGCGCTGCTCGCGCAGGAGGGCATCTCCCGCGACCAAAACCTGACCTACAGCGTCGGCCTCTTTGACGAGGAGGGCGCGCTGGCGGCGACCGGCTCGCTCTACGCCAACACGCTGCGCTGCCTGGCCGTCTCCCGCGAGCATCAGGGCGAGGGGCTGATGGCGCAAATCGTCGCCCATCTCACCGAGGTACAGCTCGCGCGCGGCAACACGCATCTGTTCCTCTACACGAAATGCGAGAGCGCGAAGTATTTTGCCCCGCTCGGCTTTTACGAGATCGCCCGCGTCGACGGCCGCCTCGTCTTCATGGAGAACCGCCGCAGGGGCTTTGCCCGGTATCTCGACGGCCTGCGCGCGCAGCTGGAAAACGCGCAGACGCCCGCCGCTGCGCTGGTCATGAACGCCAACCCCTTCACGAACGGGCATGCCGCGCTGCTGCGCCAGGCCGCGCTGGAAAATGAGCGCGTCGTGCTCTTCGTGCTCAGCGAGGACTGCTCGCTCGTCCCCTATGAGGACCGGCTCGCGATGGTCAGGGCTGCCGCCGCGGCGTATGACAACGTGACCGTCGTCCCCTCCGGCAGCTACATGATCTCCTCCGCGACCTTCCCCTCCTATTTTCTCAAGGACGATGCGCTCGTCACGCGCGTCCACGCGGCGCTGGATGCGACGCTCTTTGCGAGAATCGCCGGCGCGCTTCACATCGTCTGCCGCTACGTCGGCGAGGAGCCCTTTTCCCGGACCACCCGCGCCTACAACGAGGCGCTCGCGCGCATCCTGCCCGACTCCGGCGTCGAGCTGCGCGTCATCCGCCGCGCGGAGCACGACGGCGAGGCCATCAGCGCCTCGCATGTGCGCCAGCTCATCCACGACGGCCCCCTCGAAGCCATCCGTCCGCTCGTGCCCGAGACGACCTACGCCTACCTCTGCGGGCCCGGGCAGCGCGCCGTGGCGCGCATCCGCGCCTGCGCGGACGTCATTCATCACTGATTCGCGCCCGTTTGCCCACGCTCTGTGCAGCCCGTCGACACAGACAGATGATTTTCAAGGATTCTTTTTCAGGGAATGATGGAATGCTTTCTCTCCCCTTCGGGGAGAAAAACGCTTTGGTCAACAGTCCAGGCGGCCTGCCGGCCGCTTTTTCTTGCTCCGGCGCCGGAGATTGTCTGCAATTTGCAGACACCCGCCGCGGGCAGCGCATCCAGCAGATCACGGACATCTCCCCGCTGGCGCAGCTCGACCTGCGCTACCTCGCGCTGTGCGACATGCCCCGACTGGTCCGCGTGACCTGCCCGGCCCCGGCGCTGGAGGACGTCCTCGCGCTCGGGCTTGACATCACGGTGACGGCGAAGCGATCCCGTCTGCTCCCGATGCCCCAAAAATACCGCTCCCCTCCGCTTATGCCGGAGGGGAGCGTTTTGATTGCGAATCGCCTTACAGCGTCGTCCGAAGCAGCGTCATGTCGCCCGCCAGGCGGTAATCGCCCATGCCCGCCGGGATGAACAGGCTCTGCCCCTTGGCGATGGGCAGGCTTTCGCCGCCGGCGAGGATCGCGCCCTCACCGCGAAGGCAGAGCAGCGCGTGAAAGCTCTCCTCTCCCGCCGTCCCCTGCATGACGCCGCAGACCTCCAGCCTGCTCACGTCAAAGCGGTCGCAGCAAACCAGCGGCTGCACGCGGCCGCCCGGCACCTCCTGCGCCGGCTCCGTCGGGCCAACGGGACAGGTAGGCCTGTTGCGCAGGGCCACGTCGAGCGCCTTGGCAATGTGCAGCGCGCGCGGCTTCCCGTCCGCGCCGACGCGCCCGTAATCGTAGACGCGGTAAGTCAGGTTCGAGCTCTGCTGCACCTCCGCGATCAGCAGTCCCGCGCCGATGGCATGCACGGTGCCCGCGGGGATGAAAAAGACGTCGCCGGGCTTCGCGCTGACCCAGTTGAGCCTGTCGGTCAGCGTGTTCTCGCGGATGGCCGTCTCCATTTCCTCCAGGCTGATGGCCTCCTTGAAGCCGTAATAGATGCCGGCGCCCTCCTGCGCGTCCACGACGACCCACATCTCCGTCTTGCCGAAAGAATTCTCCACGCGCCGCGCATACGCATCGTCCGGATGCACCTGCACGGAGAGCGGGGCCTGCGCGTCGATCAGCTTGATGAGCAGCGGAAACTCGGTCTGCTCATCCGCCGACGCGCTCAGGTGCTTCGGATGCGCGGCCAGATACGCCTTGAGCGTTCTGCCGGACCACGGGCCGTTTTCGATGACGGAGGGGCCGTCGTCGTGGCAGCTCAGCTCCCAGCTCTCCGCCAGCGGCGTCAGCTCCGTCTGCTTGCCAAAATCGCGCTTGAGCCGTTCTCCACCCCAGAGATAGTCCTTGAACGCGGGCGCAAGCAGCAGCGGAGCGACCGCCGGTCGGCGCAGGCAGAGCGCCGCCGCGCCGATGATGCCGGCCAGATTGCCCAGGCTCGCCGTCGCGACCTGCGTCACAAAGCTGCGCGTGCCGCCGAAGCAATGCGCGCGGACGTATTCGCCCAGCGGCCGCGTGAGCGCCTCGCCCTGCCCCGAGACGCCGCCGCCGATGAGCAGCATCTGCGGGCGAAAGAGGTTGACGACGTTGACCGCCGCCTCGCCCAGATACAATTCATACTGCGCGACCACAGCCGCCGCCGTCCCATCCCCCGCGTCGCGCGCGTCATAGACGGCCTTGGCCGTGATCGGCCCCTGCGCCAGCAGGCTCTGCGGATGCGCGGCCGCCGCCTCCCGGGCCATGCGGATCAGCCCTGTCGCGGAGACGTAGCTCTCTACGCAGCCCTTGCGCCCGCAGGTGCAGGGCTCGCCGCCTGCGATCAGCGTCGTATGGCCGAATTCCGCTCCCGCGCCGGCCGTTCCCTCAAAGATCTCGCCGCCCAGCACGATGCCGCTGCCCACGCCCGTGCCCAGCGTCAGCAGCACGGCGTCCCGGCAGCCCTTGGCCGCGCCCGCCACCACCTCGCCCAGCGCCGCGCAGTTGGCGTCGTTGCTCAGGCGGCAGGGAAAGCCGGTCAGGCGCGTCATCTGTGCGCACAGCGGCACATGCTCCCAGTCCAGGTTGTTGGAATAGACGACCTCGCCGCGTTCCGCGTCGCAGGTGCCCGGACTGCCGACGCCGACGCCGGCGCAATCCTGCGGCGCGAGACCTTGCTCTGCGATCAGGCGCATGCACAGCGCCGCCATATCCGCCAGAATCTCCGGCCAGGGGCGCGAGGCCCGGGTCGGCACGCTGTCCCGGCCGAGGAGCCGGTAGGTTTCGTCCACAATGCCGGCGGCGATGTTCGTGCCGCCCAAATCGATGCCGATGGCATAACGCATACGAAAAAACTTCCTTTCGTTCTCTGCTCGGTTGTAGAAGGGGAAGGGCGCGAAGCCCGTTCAGGGTTTTCTGTACAGGTCGATCCAGGGCGCGCTGAAGGGCAGATGCTCAAAGTCCCGCTGTTCATAAACCTCGCAGGCCGCGCCCTGGCGCACGCGCACCAGGCGTGTCGCCAGCGTCAGCGTATCCGCCAGGTTGACCGCGAGAATCACCAGCGCAATGCCGTTTTTCTTGAGCTCATCGAGCATCTCCCAGATGTGCATCCGCATGCCGACGTCCGCGCCGTTGAACGGCTGAACGCAGAAGACAACCTGCGGCCGCTGCAGCAGGATGCGCTGGATCACCAGCTCATAGCGCTGGCGCTTGGAATACTGATTGGGGTGCAGAAAGAAGACCTCCTCACCCACGCGCTGCGCCCATTCCCTGCGGATGCCCTTGCGCACGCTGCGGCTGCGCCAGACCTCGGGCAGACGGTGATCCGCCGTGATGCAGAGGTTGTCCAGATACGTCAGCTCGGGAAAGATCATCGTGACATCCGGCCGCTCGCGCAGGATGGCGATCTCGCGGGACGGCCCCGGGACAAACGGCCTGCCCGCCAGCAGGATCTCGCCCGACTCCGCGCGCAGGTCGCCCAGCAGCAGCGCGATCAGATCCCCGAAGATCTGGTTCTGCAGATCCTGCAGCACGACGCATTCCCCCGCCGCCGCCGTGAAGGAGAGATGGCGGACGCTCCCGCCGCACAGGTCGCGCAGCTCAAGCGCTGGACTGGCGCCCTCCTGCTGCTCCGTCCTCGTCATCTGCTCGCGCACGCGGCGGGTATAGCCCTCCTCATAGAGCAGACTGCCTGCGCCCGGGCAGAGCACCTTGGTGATCCGCCCGTCGGAAAAGGCCGCGATGCGGTCGCAGATCTGTTCCATCTCCTCGTAGTGAAAGCCGATATACAGGAACGCCATGCCCGTGTCGGCGTAATGGCGCAGGATCTCGCGCAGGCGTGCCATCTCCATGTCGCTGATGATCGCGCCGATCTCGCGCAGGATCACGAGCCGGCAGCCCATGAGCGACGCCTTGACGAGCTCGACCACGACGCGCTGAAAGCTGCTGAGCGTGTCGACATAGGCGTCCGCGGCGATGCCCGCGCCCAGATCGTCGAGCACAGGCTGCAGCTGACGCACAAGCAGCTTCGGGCGGATCAGCCAGGTGCGGAAGCCCGGGCGGAGCACGAAGATGTTGTCGGCGACCGTCAGCCCGTCGACCAGGCAGCTCTTGCCCGTGATGACCGCAATGCGGTTTTCATGCACCCTCGGCGCGCGCCAGCTGTTGACCAGCTCCTCGCGGTAGTAGATATAGCCCGCCTGCAGAGGCAGGTTGCCGTGCAGCAGCTCCGTCAGCGCGGTCACGCCGTGGCCCCGGCGCAGGATGAGACCAACGATCTCCCCCTCGAAGATATTGAGGCAGAAGTCCTGAAGCTGCACGCCGCTGCGGTCGCTGTAGGTGACCTCGCTCATGCGCAGCACCTCTTCCCTCATCCCAGCACCTCCTTATTCTTGACGTCGCGGTCGCTGGTGATGATGGGCAGCGTGATCTCCACTGTCGTGCCCAGGCCGGGCATGGAGAAGACATGCAGCCCGTATTCCTCCCCGAAGAGCAGGCGGATCCGGTTGTCGACATTGACCAGCGCCACGCCGCTGTGGCCGGCGCTGTCGACCTGCGCGTTCAGCTCGCCCTTGCCCAGCCGGCCGTTGAGGCGCGCAAGGGTCTCCTCGTCCATGCCCACGCCGTCGTCGCTCACGGAGATGAGAAGCCGTCTGCCCGTCCGCTGCAGGAAAATCGTCAGATGGCCGACGCCGACCTTGAGCTCCGTGCCGTGAATGATGCTGTTTTCCAGAATCGGCTGGAGCGTCAGCTTGGGCAGGCGGCAGCGATAGAGCTCCTCCCTGTCCTCGGGCGAGCATTCGACGCTCAGCTCAAGCCGGTCGCCGAAGCGGTAGCGCTGGATGTGGAAATACGTCTCGCAGTTCTGAAGCTCCTCCTCGACGGAGACGAGGTTTTCCACCTTGCTGATCGTGTAGCGGAAGAAGTTGGCCAGGGCCTCCGTCATATCCGCCACGCTCGACAGCCCGGCGAGCATCGCCTCGCTGCGGATGCTCTCCAGCGTGTTGTACAGAAAGTGTGGGTTGATCTGGTTCTGCAGCGCGAGATACTGCGCCTGACGCTTGTTGAGCCGGAAGATCTGCGAGGGATCCAGCAGCGCCTGAATCTGGCAGAGCAGCTGCGCGTCGCTCGCGCTGATCGCACGAACCTCCTTGGCCCAGGCCCGGCCGCCCGCATAGCCGCGCAGCAGGCGCTGCACGGTGCGCTCGCGCTCCTCATAGGGTTTCACAACCCCGAACCAGGCCGCCGCGCCCAGCGCCGCGATCGTGCAGGCGCCCAGCGCCGGGGGAAGAAGCGACGCACCCCGCGCCGCGCGCTCCCCGGTCCACAAAAGCAGCAGCGCCGCCATGCAGGCAAACCCTGCCAGCAAAAGCGTCCGGGTTCTGTTCGCCAGAAAGCCCCGCCTGTCGCGCATCGTGCATCCCCTCCGCCGTCTCAGCCGTAGAGCTTGCGGTACTGACCGGGGCTCAGGCTGGTTTCCTTTTTGAATGTCTGGGTGAAGTGCTTGAGGTCGTTGTAGCCGACGCGGGTGCAGATCTCCGCAACCGGCAGGTTGGTCTGCTGGAGCAGCTCCTTGGCGTGCTCCATGCGCACGCGCGTCAGGTATTTGACAAAGCCCTCGCCCGTCTCCTTTTTGAACAGCGCGCTGAAGTAGCTGGCGGAAAAGCCCGCCGCCTCGCAGACCTGCTCCAGCGTGATCGGCTCGCTGTAATGCTGCTGAACATACTGCCTGGCCACGCGGATGGGCCGCGTCGCGCCGTTGCGCTGCTGCTCCAGCAGCAATTCGATCTCACAGGCGGCCAGGGTCCGCAGCGCATCAAACAGCCTGTCGATCCGCCCGGCATGGCGGCACTCCGCCCGGAACGCGGCGAGCTTTCCCTCGCGCCCGGCGATATCCGGCCGGCTCAGGAGAATCCTCGCCGCCTCGAGCACGAGGCCGTCGACCTCCGCGCCGCGCATGACCCGCGCCGTGCGCACCTGCGCCTCCAGCGCGTTCGCCGCCTGCGTCGCCCGCTGCACGTCGAGCTGATGGCTCTCCATGACCGCGCGCCAGGGAGCCAGCAGCATGGAATAATCCGCGCCGGAGGCCGCCGGCAGCTTCTCCAGCATCCGGCCCGTCCCCTCCGTCAGCCGCTCCTTCGCCGTCAGCGCGGCGGTCTCAAACGCGCGCGGCAGCGCCGTGGGATCCTCCGACGCCGGGCTGACGGCCAGGGAAAACTCGACATGCCCGAACATTGCCTGCTGCGCCTGAAGCTGATTGAGGCAGCCGCGCAGCCGCTGGCGCACGGCCTTGAGCTGCCCGGCCTCAAAGCACAGCAGCATGGCGCCCACGCCCTCCTCAAAGCGCATGACGGCGCTGCGGCACAGCGAGGAGAGCTCCGTCTCAAAGAGCTTTTCCGCCTTCTCCCCGATGATAGGGAGCGAGGCGGCGGAGAAGCGGCCGGGCGCATAGTCCATCGTCAGCAGCGCGAGCTGCACGAGGCCGCCCTCCGCGCGGAAGCGATAGGCCTCCCAGAGGTGCTCCGGCGACGCGTCGGTCAGCCGGCCCGCCATCAGATCCTGTATCAGCCGGCTCTGCAGCTGCTGCTGATCCTCCAGGCTGCTGCGGCGCAGCGCCTCGACCTCGCTGGCCGAGCGGCTCAGCTGTCGGCAGCGCTCTGCGAGCTTTTGCAGCGTCGCCATCAATTCCTGCCGGTTGATCGGCTTGAGGAGGTAATCGCCGACGCCGAAGCGGATTGCGCTCTGCGCATATTCAAAATGCGCGTAGCCGCTGATGATGACGATCCCCAGCGCCGGGTTTTCCTGCTTGGCCCGCTCGATGAGCTCCAGCCCATGGCAGCCCGGCATCCGAATATCCGTGATCAGGATATCCGGCCGCTGCGCCCTCACCAGCTCCAGCGCCTCCAGGCCGTTGGCCGCCGTGCCCGCCAGCTCCATGTCCAGCGCGTCCCAGTCGATGAGCATCTGAATCAGGCTGCAGACCCGGGCCTCGTCGTCCGCGATGACAACCTTCAGCATCCGTCTCTCCCCTCCCCGTGTATATCCTTCTTCCTCACCTTTATTCCCTGTGAAGAGCATTGTAGCATACTTCCCGCGGGAGACGCAACAAAGCGGGGCGCCAGCATGCGCTGACGCCCCTTTTTGTTCCTGCCCGGACGTTTTTCCGCCTCCGGCCCCCCGCGGAGCCGGACGGGAAAACCCGGAGGAAATGATCTTCGATTACTTCGTCAGGACGGAGACGCCAGTGTCGGTCACAGCGCCGCCGAGGCTCTCGCCGTTCAGCGCGCCCACAGCCGCCTTGACGCCCTCGTAGCCCATGACGTCCGGATTCTGCGCCATGGTCGCCAGCAGGTAGCCATCCTCGATCAGGCCGAGGATCGCGTCGGACTTGTCAAAGCCTACGCCGACGATCGCGTCGCTGCCGGAGGCCTTGATCGCGTTGCCCGCGCCGGTGGTGGAGCCTTCGTTGCAGCCGAAGATGCCGACGACGCCCTGGGTGATGTAGTTCTCCGCGATGGACTGGCTCTTCGCCGCGTCGCCCTCGCCGTACTGGGTCTCCATCAGGGTGAACTCAGTGCCCTCGAACGCGGAGCGGAAGCCTTCCTCACGCATGACGCAGGAGTCGGTCGCCGCGTTGACGTTGATGATGCCGATGCTGCCGGAGGTGACGCCCATCTCGGTCAGCTTGGCGAGCATGGTCTCACCGGCAGTCCGGCCAGCAGCCTTGTTGTCGGTGGAGAAGGTGGCCTCCGCCTCGACGTTCGCCGGGGAATCGACATAGACGATCTTCACGCCCTGGGACACGGCGTCCTTGAGCGCAGAGGAGATGGCGTCCGGGCCGTTCGCGGCCACGATGATGGCCTGGTAGCCGCCCGCGACGGCGTTGTTGACCTGCTCAATCTGCTGGGCGTCATCCTTGGTGTTGGGGGCCATGAAGGTGACGGTCACGCCGAGCTCCTCAGCGGCCTTCTGCGCGCCCTCGTTGAGGGTGACCCAGTGCTGGTCGATGGAGTCCATGGTGATCAGGGCGATCTTTTCGCCCGCGGCCAGCGCGCCGGCGGCGCACGCCAGCATGGCGACGGCGCACAGCAGAGCAATCAGTTTCTTCATAGTGGGGTTCCTCCTTGATGTTTTTTTATATGCACCGCGGTCTCTCCGCCGCGGCCATATTCTGAAAGATTACTTGGCTTCCTTGCGGGCCTTCGCCGGGGCCTTGCGGCCGCCGATGCCGCGGCGGAAGACGATATCCAGCAGCACGGCGCCCACGACGATGATGCCGATGACGATGCGCTGGATGCCGACCGGCGCGCCGGCCATGCTCAGGCCGTTTTCAAGCGTCTGCCAGACCGCAGCGCCTGCGAAGGTGCCCAGCAGCAATCCCGTGCCGCCCAGCGGGGAGACGCCGCCGATGACGCCCGCGGCCACGCCGTACATCTCGTACACGTTGCCGGCCTCCATATTGCCCATGCCGGCCTGCGCGCAGAGGATGAGGCCGACGACGAACGCGCAGAACGCGCTGACCAGGTAGGCCTTGGTCACGGTGCTCACGACGCTGACGCCGGAGAGCTTCGCCGCGTCGGCGTTGGAGCCGATGGCGTAGATGTGCCGGCCGGTGCGCGTCTTGGAGAGCAGGAAGAAGAAGACGATGAAGATGATCAGCGCGATCCAGAAGGTGTTGTAGACGCCGAAGGTGCTCCCGTAGTAGAAGAAGTTCTGGAAGGCGTCCGCCGCCTCCTTGCCGATGCCGGAGGAGATGGCGTTCGTGTTGCGGTTGCCGTTGACCATGTAGGCGACGCCGCGGCCGACGAACATGGTGCCCATCGTGGCGATAAAGGGCGGCAGTTCAAACTTGCCGACCAGCACGCCGTTGATCAAGCCGACCAGCAGGCAGCACAGGAGCGCGACGAGGATCGCGATGAAGACGCCCACGCCCGAGCTCATCAGCGTCGCGGAGATCATCGCGCTCATCGCAACAACGGAGCCGATGGACAGGTCGATGTTACCGGTGATGAGCAGATAGCTCTGGCCCACGCCGATGAGCAGGTATTTGGACATCGAGCGCAGCAGGTTCAGCACGTTGCGCACGGAGAAAACCTGCGGCTGGATGAGGCCGAACGCCACATAGATGACGATCAGGCCGACGAACGCGGTCAGTGCCGCGCCCATGCCGCGCACGGCCATGATCTGCTTGAATTTGCTCTTCTTGTTCATGCTTGAGCTCCCCCTTCAGCGTTCTGCTGGGCAAATTTGTTTTCAAACCGGGTCGCGAGCGTCAGAATCTCGCTCTGCGTCGTCTCCCCGGCCATGACCTCGCCGGTGATGCGGCCGTCGCACATGACGATGATCCTGTCCGCGATGCCCATGACCTCCGGCATCTCGGAGGAGACGAACATCACGGCGATGCCCTGCTGCTTGAGCTGGTTCATCAGGTTGTAGATTTCGACCTTCGCCGCCACGTCGATGCCGCGCGTCGGCTCGTCGAACATCACCACGCGCGAATCCCGCGCCAGCCATTTGCCGACGACGACCTTCTGCTGGTTGCCGCCCGAGAGGTTGCCCGCGTCGACATCCACGCCCGGCGTCTTGATTTTGAGCTCCTGCACGGCCTTGTCGCACATGGCGTCCTCCTTCGAGGCGCTGACGACGCCCATCGGGTTACACAGCAGATCGAGGTTGGGCAGCGCGATGTTGTGGCGGATGGAGAGCTTGGTGCAAAGGCCGTCCTTCTTGCGGTCCTCCGGGGCGAGCACGATGCCCGCGCGGATGGCGTCCTTCGGCCCGCGGATTTCCACCGTCTTGCCGTCGAGCAGGATCTCGCCGCTCTCCTTGGGGTCGACGCCGAAGATCGCGCGCGTCGTCTCCGTACGCCCGGCGCCCATCAGGCCGGCAAAGCCGACGATCTCGCCCTCATGCAGCTCGAAGCTGACGTCGCGAACCATGCGCCCGGCGTTGAGGTGGCGAACCTCGAAGACCTTCTTTCCCTTTTCGCAGTGAACACGCGGGAACTTCTCCTTGATCTCGCGGCCGACCATGTGCGCGATGATCTCGTCAAGCGTCGTGTCGGCGAAGTTCATCGTCGTGATGTACTGACCGTCGCGCATGATGGTGACGCGGTCGACGATGTGCGCCAGCTCCTCCAGCCTGTGGGAGATATACACGATGCCGCAGCCGTCCGCGCGCAGCTGGTGGATGATGCGGAAGAGATCGTCGATCTCGCGGGAGGTCAGGGCGGAGGTCGGCTCGTCCATGATGAGCACGCGCGCGTTGGTGGAGAGCGCCTTGGCGATCTCGACCATCTGCTGCTTGGAAACCGGCAGCTCGCCGACGACCTGCCTGGGATCGATGTCGATCTTCAGCTTGCCGAGCACGCGCGCGGCTTCCTTTTCCATATCCGCGTCCGAGAGCACGATGCCGCGGCACTTCTCCCGGCCCAGGAACATGTTCTCTGCCACCGTCAGATGGCGGCACATGTTGAGCTCCTGGTGGATGATCGCCACGCCCGCGGCCTGCGCCTGCCTGGGCGTCAGGTTGCCATAGCTCTTGCCGAAGATTTCAAGCGTTCCTTCGTCGCGGGTGTACACGCCGCTGAGGATCTTCATCAGCGTCGATTTGCCCGCTCCGTTCTCTCCCAGCAGCGCCATCACCTCGCCCGAGCGCAGCTCAAAGCGCACGTTGTCAAGCGCTTTGACGCCCGGGAAGCTCTTGCTGATGCCCTGCATGGATACGATGACTTCATTCATCCGGTTGTTCACCCATCTTTCCCTTTGCCGTTTGCGTATCCTGTTCAGATGGGTTCATTATAAAGCCGCGTTCCCGGGCCAACAAGGGGGCGATCTTTCGATTTCGCGGCGTTTTTTTATCAAATTTATCCAATCAAACGTCTGATCTTTTTTCCCTTCTGTGCGGCGCAGAGCGTATGCCGGGCGTTTCTGTCCGAGTTTTCGCTCCGGGTTTTGTGCGCTGTGAACGACAGGGCGTCAGGGCCCGTCCTTCTCCGGCGCCGCGCATAGAAAACGGTTGTCTTTCGGGTGTTGCCTTTTGAAAAGATTTATGCTATGATACCTTTGTGCAGGGGATTTTCCCTTGTAAATCCTCAAAAAAGGTCAACAATAACCCGTCAGACGGTGTGCATCGCGCATCGTTCTGCCCTTGAAAGGAATCATCATCATTATGAAAAAGCTGATTTGCAAGGTCGAATACGACACCGAGACCGCCGAGCTGATCAAGAAGCGCGCGCATGGCGCCTTCGGCGATCCCGCCGGCTACGAGGAGACCCTCTACAAGACGCCGGACGGCAAGTTCTTCCTCTACGCCTTCGGCGGCGCCGAGTCCCCGTTCACCGCGGAGACCATCAAGCGCATGTCCGCCGCGAAGGCCGACGAGTGGCTCGCCGCCGAGAAGGCGTAAGCCGCTTCCGCAGCAAAAGAAAAGGCGCATCCCTTCCGCCCGATTCGGGCAGGGGGGGGGGATGCGCTTTTCTGTTCAAGCCTTGTCCAGGGATTGCACTGCTTTGCGGAATCGGCTCGTCTCAATCGTAGGCCGCTGCGCAGCCTGCTCTGAGACTGCTTTTGCATGGGAGAGACAATAGGGCTGCCGCCCTATGGCCTGCCTGAGGGATTTCTTCCCTCAGACTCCCTTCTTCGCTTCGCGCCTGTATAAGTAGCTCTGTCAGGCTGGAGATTACACGCCGGAATACGCGCTGTAGCCGCCGTCCACAGGCAGCACGATGCCGGTCACGAAGCCCGCGGCGCGCTCGTCGACGAGGAAGAGCATCGCGCCGATGAGCTCATTGAGCTCGCCGTAGCGGCCCATGGGCGTGCCGTTGATGATCTTCTGGCGGCGCGGGGTGGGCGTGCCGTCCGGGTTGAACTGCAGCGCGTGATTCTGCTCCGTCGCAAAGAAACCCGGCGCGATCGCGTTGACGCGCACGCCGGAGCGCGCCAGGTAGGTCGCCAGCCACTGCGTGAAATTCGAAACGCCGGCCTTCGCCGCGGAATAGCCCGGGATCTTCGTCAGCGGGCCGAACGCGCTCATCGAGGAGATGTTGATCACGCAGGCGCCCTGCTGCCCCAGCATCAGCGGGGTCAGGAGCTTGCTGGGCATCCAGGTGCCGCGCAGGTTGAGGTCGAGCTCCTTCTGAATCTCGCTGGCCGGCACGTCAAAGAACGTCGTCTCCCCGCCGTCGGCCATCTGCTCCTGTGGGACGGTCGCGCTGCGCACGTTGCCGCCCGCGGCATTGATGAGGATGTTGAGCTTGCCGTACTTGCGCTCGACCTCCTCCTTGACGCGCAGCATCACGGCCTCGTCCGTCACATCCGCGCTGATCGCGTCCGCCTCGCCGCCGCCCGCGACGATCTCGTCGACGACCTTCTGGCAGCGCTCCAGGTTGCGCCCCAGCACGATGACTGTCGCGCCGCAGGCCGCCAGCGCGCGGCAAAACATGCCGCCGATGCCGCCGTTGCCGCCCGTGACCAGCGCGACGCGCCCGCTCAGGTCGACATGAAAGGGAATGTCATACTGATATGCCATACATGTTCCTCCTCATCCTTCAACCCCTGTTCTTTCGTGGGTTGGCCCGTATGTCCCCGGGAACCGGGGCAAACGCGGGAATCCGTAACCTTTCTGTATTTCTCCGCCGCAGGCATAAATCCTTCATTGTTATTTATTTATCTCTGCCCTTTGCGCTGATGTTGAAAAACGCGCGCAAACCCGGTATAATAAGCGTGCCTCGCAGCAGCGGGGAATTGCCGCGGATACGAAGGAAGGAAACGCGCGGCAGGGAAGGCGGATGATTTTGAAAAAGCTTTTGGTGTATATGAAGGGCTTCGGCCGCGAATGCGTGCTGGGGCCGCTGTTCAAGCTGCTCGAGGCGTCCTTTGAACTGATCGTGCCGCTGATCGTCGCGGCGATCATCGACAAGGGCATCCCCGCGCTCGATCGCGGGTACATCGTGCGCATGTGCCTCTGGCTGGTCGTGCTGGGCGGCATCGGCCTGCTCAGCGCCGTGACGGCGCAGTATTTCGCCGCCAGGGCGGCCATCGGCTTCTCCGCGCGCCTGCGCCACGCGCTCATGGAGCACATCGGAAGGCTCAGCTACACGGAGCTCGACCGCATCGGCACCTCCACGCTCGTCACGCGCATGACCAGCGACGTCAACCAGGTGCAGACGGGCGTCAACATGACGCTGCGCCTGCTGCTGCGCTCGCCGTTCGTCGTCTTCGGCGCGATGGTCATGGCGTTCACCATCGACGTCTCCTGCGCCTCGATCTTTGCCGGCGTGATCGCCGTGCTCTGCGTCATCGTCTTTGGCATCATGCTGGTGACGATTCCGATGTACCGGCGCGTGCAGGGTCAGCTGGACAGCGTGACCGCCGCGACGCGGGAAAACCTGACGGGCGTGCGCGTCGTGCGCGCGTTCGGCAAGGAGGCGGAGCAGGAGCAGCGCTTCACAAAGCTCAACCGTCTCCTCACGCGGATGCAGCTTGCCGTCGGCCGCGTCTCCGCCGCGATGAACCCCGTCACCTACGTCGTCATCAACGCCGCCGTCATCCTGCTGATTCACAGGGGCGCGATGCGCGTGCAGCTGGGCGACCTCTCGCAGGGCCAGGTCGTCGCGCTCTACAACTACATGAGTCAGATCCTCGTGGAGCTGGTCAAGATGGCCAACCTGATCATCCTGCTGACGAAGGCCGCCGCCTGCGGCGACCGCATCGCGGGCGTGCTCGACGTACAGCCCGGCCAGAAGGAGGGCACGCTCATCCCGTCGGCAGACGCCCCGCGCGGCCGCGTCGTCTTTGACCACGTCTGCCTGACCTACCAGGGCGCGGGCGCGGAATCGCTCACGGACGTGAGCTTCACCGCCGAGCCCGGCCAGATCATCGGCATCATCGGCGGCACGGGCAGCGGCAAGACGACCCTCGTGAACCTGATTCCCCGCTTCTACGACGCGACCCGGGGCCGCGTGCTCGTCGACGGCCTGAATGTCAACGACATGAAGCGTGAGGAGCTGCGCCGGCGCATCGCCGTCGTGCCGCAGAAGGCCGTGCTCTTCAAGGGCACGATCCGCAGCAACCTGCTCTGGGGCAACCCGGAGGCGGACGAGGAGACGCTGCGCCGCGCGCTTGAAACCGCGCAGGCGCTCGACGTCGTCGCCGCCAAGCCGCTGGGGCTCGACGAGCCCGTCGAGCAGGGCGGGCGCAACTTCTCCGGCGGCCAGCGCCAGCGCCTGACCATCGCCCGCGCGCTCGTGTGCGATCCGGAGATCCTTATCCTCGACGACAGTGCCTCCGCGCTCGACTACGCGACGGACGCGGCGCTGCGCCGCGCCATCCGGCAGATGGAAAACCCGCCGACGACGTTCATCGTCTCCCAGCGCGCCGCATCAATCCGCTTCGCGGACCTGATCCTCGTGCTCGACGACGGCAAGGTCGTGGGGATGGGCACGCACGACGAGCTGCTCGCCGCCTGCCCGGTCTATCAGGAAATCTATCGTTCCCAGTTCAGGCAGGACAGCGCGTCCGCCGCCAAGGAGGCGACCGCCCATGCCTGACAAGAAGAAAAAGCCCGCCGCCCAGCGCGCCGTGCTGCGCCGCGTGCTCGCCTACATCCGCCCGCATATGCCGCTCGTCGCGCTCTCGCTGCTGCTCTCGCTCGTCTCCGTCGCGTTGACGCTCTACGTGCCGATCCTCGTCGGCCGCGCGATCGACTGCATCGTCGGCCCGGGAGAGGTGCGTTTTGACGCGCTATTGCCGATCCTCAAAACCATCGCCGTCTGCGTTTTGGTGACGGCGGGCGCGCAGTGGCTTCAAAATGAGCTCAACAACCGCGTGACCTACAACACCGTGCGCGACATCCGCCGCGACGCCTTCGCGCACATCCAGACGCTGCCGCTCAAGTATCTCGACGCGCATCCGACCGGCGACATCGTCAGCCGCATGATCTCGGACGTCGACACGTTTGCCGACGGCCTGCTGATGGGCTTTACGCAGCTCTTTACCGGCGTCATGACGATCCTGGGCACGCTCATCTTCATGCTCACGCTCAGCGCGCCGATCACGCTGGTCGTCGTGCTGATCACGCCGCTGTCGCTGTTCGTCGCCAACTTCATCGCCCGGCGCACCTACGACATGTTCCGCCTGCAGACGAAGACCCGCGGCGAGCAGACCGCGCTGATCGACGAGGCCATCGGCGAGCAAAAGCTCGTGCAGGCCTTCGGCCACGGCGCGCAGACGCTCTGCGAGTTTGACGAGGTCAACGAGCGCCTGCGCCAGTGCTCGCTGCGCGCGACGTTCTTCTCCTCGCTGACCAACCCCTGCACGCGCTTTGTCAACGCGATCGTCTACGCGGGCGTCGGCCTGACCGGCGCGCTCGCTGCCGTCGGCGGCGTGCTGACCGTCGGCGGGCTCTCGAGCTTCCTCTCCTATGCCAACCAGTACACCAAGCCGTTCAACGAGATCTCCGGCGTCATCACGGAGCTGCAAAACGCGCTGGCCTGCGCGGGGCGCATCTTCGAGCTGATCGACGAGCCCTCCCAGACGCCCGATCCCGAGCCGGCCAGGGCGCTGGGGCAGGTGCGCGGCGAGGTAGCGCTCGACCACGTCTTTTTCTCCTACACGCCCGAGCGTAGGCTGATCGAGGATTTCACGCTGCGCGTCAGGCCCGGCCAGCGCGTGGCGATCGTCGGCCCGACGGGCTGCGGCAAGACGACGCTCATCAACCTGCTGATGCGCTTTTACGACGTGAACAGCGGCGAAATCCGCGTCGACGGGATCGAGACGCGCGAGGTCACGCGCGGTGCGCTGCGCCAAAGCATCGGCATGGTGCTCCAGGACACCTGGCTCTCCTCCGGCACGATCCGCGACAACATCGCGGTGGGCCGGCCGGACGCGAGCTTTGAGGAGATCGTCGAGGCGGCGAAGGCCGCGCATGCGCACAGCTTCATCCGCCGCCTGCCCGACGGCTACTCGACCGTCATCAGCGAGTCGGGCGGTCAGCTCTCCCAGGGCCAGAAGCAGCTTCTGTGCATCGCGCGCGTCATGCTCTGCCTGCCGCCGATGCTGATCCTCGACGAGGCGACCTCTTCGATCGACACGCGCACCGAGCTGCGCATCCAATCCGCGTTCGCACAGATGATGCAGGGCCGCACGAGCTTCATCGTCGCCCACCGCCTCTCGACCATCCAGAGCGCGGACGTCATTCTCGTCATGCGCGACGGCCACGTCGTCGAGCAGGGCACGCACGAGGAGCTGCTTGCCCGCGGCGGCTTCTACCATCAGCTCTACGAGAGCCAGTTTGCGCAGTAAGCGCATTGTACATAAAGCAGCCGCGCCGGAAAAGCATCCGGCGCGGCTGTTTTGCAGGCTCTATACCGTTCTTCGTCTGATCCTGATTTGCCTCTGAATTCATGCGTCGTGGATCAAACCCGTTTCAATCGCAGGATGCTTCGCATCCTGCTCTGAAACTACGTTTTCATGAGTTGATTGGAACGT
>SFFC01000201.1 GCA_004556985.1 Clostridiales bacterium
AAGATGCCCGGCGCGTAGGAATAGTCAAGCGTCTTGTCGTAAGCCTCAAGTTTGCCCATCGTGTCTCCCTTTCCGGTCGCAGAGTTACTGCACAATCAACCATCCTGAAATTATAGCAGAAAACGCCGTGATCTTCAAGCGCCGCCTTAGAATTCAGGCGGGTGTTCAGAAAAAATCACGCCGGAACGCACAAATTCTCCCCTTTTTCCGTGCCCGGATTGACTGTTTTGGAATCCCGTCTTGCATGTCGGCGTTTTTTCGCTTATAATGTCATGTTGACGAAAGCTGCTTTTTGCAGATCATCTGCCGCCCGCGAGGCCGCCGGCGGCTTCCATAGAGACACCCGATGGCAGCGCCAACGCGCCCGCCAGGAAAGGATCGTGCATGTTACCCGATACGCTGTTGAGAATCGGCCTGGACATCGGCTCCACCACCATCAAGTGCGTCGTGCTTGATGAAAAGGACGAGATCGTCTATTCCTGCTACGACCGCCATTATTCCCTCATCACGCAGAAGACGCGCGAGCTGCTCACGCGCCTTGACGAGGAGGTCGTCCACGGCCGGAGCGTCCGCCTGAGCATCTCCGGTTCCGCCGGCATGGGCCTGGCGCTCGGCTCGCACATTCCGTTTGTGCAGGAGGTCTATGCGACCAAGGTCGCGGCCGATCTGCTGCTGCCGGGGACGGACGTCATCATCGAGCTAGGCGGCGAGGACGCCAAAATCCTCTTCCTCAAGGGAACGCTCGAGGTGCGCATGAACGGCTCCTGCGCGGGCGGCACCGGCGCGTTCATCGACCAGATGGCGACACTGCTGAGCATCACCCCTGCGGAGATGAACGAGGAGGCCCGCCACGCGGAGCGCACCTACACCATCGCCTCCCGCTGCGGCGTGTTCGCCAAGACGGACGTGCAGCCCCTGCTCAACCAGGGCGCCAAGCGTGCAGACGTGGCGCGCTCCATCTTCATGGCCGTCGTCAACCAGACGATTGCCGGCCTCGCGCAGGGGCGCCCGATCGAGGGCAAGGTCGTCTACCTCGGCGGCCCGCTGACCTTCCTGAGTGAGCTGCGCGCCTGCTTTGACGAGACGCTCGGCATGACCGGCCTCTGCCCGGAGAATTCGCTGCTCTTTGTCGCCCTGGGCGCGGCGCATCATGCTGCGGAGCCGATGCTGCTTGCCGACTGCATCGAAGCCATCGACGCCTTCCACAGCACAGAGAGCTACAACGCCCTACCCCCGCTGTTTGAAAGCGAGGAGGCGCTGCGCGCCTTCCGCGAGCGCCATGCCCGCGCGAAGGTCGGCCGCCGCGATCCGCAGAGCTACGCGGGTAACGTCTATGTCGGCATCGACTCCGGCTCCACGACCATCAAGTCCGTCGTCATTTCGCAGGAGGGCGAGCTGCTGATGACGCGCTATCAGTCGAATTCCGGCGATCCCGTGCCGCATGTCCGCCAGTTTTTGACCGACCTGCGCTCGGAGCATCCCGACTGGACGCTCTGCGCGGGCGCCGTCACCGGCTATGGCGAGGATCTAATCCGCAGCGCCTTCGGCGTCGACTTCGGCCTGGTGGAAACCGTCGCGCATTTCACGGCGGCGCGCGCTTTCATGCCCGACGTCGACTTCATCATCGACATCGGCGGCCAGGACATCAAGTGCTTCAAGATCCACAACGGTGTCATCGACAATATCTTTCTCAACGAAGCCTGCTCCTCCGGCTGCGGCTCCTTCCTGCAGACCTTTGCCAACGCGCTGGGCTACGACATCGGCGAATTCGCGCAGCTGGGCCTCGCCTCCCGCAAGCCCGTCGACCTCGGCTCCCGCTGCACGGTGTTCATGAATTCCTCCGTCAAGCAGGCGCAGAAGGACGGCGCGGACGTGACCGACATCTCCGCCGGCCTGTCGATCTCCGTCGTCAAGAACGCGCTCTACAAGGTCATCCGCTGCTCCGGAGCGCAGGAACTGGGCACCCATATCGTCGTGCAGGGCGGCACATTCCTCAACGACGCCGTGCTGCGCGCGTTTGAAAACGAGCTGGGCGTCGACGTCGTGCGGCCGGATATCGCCGGATTGATGGGCGCCTATGGCGCGGCGCTCCACGCCAAAGCGCAGCGCGCGCTGCATCCGGGCGAGAGCACGGTGCTCAGCCTCGAGGCGCTCGCCTCCTTTGCCCATGAGGTCAGG